>JBBQPV010000051.1:0-8885 GCA_038216925.1 Bdellovibrionia bacterium | reverse complement strand
CTCAGAATCCAGTTGTGACAAATCCTAACGCGAAAGTTATTAAGCGCTATCAAAACAGGAAATTGTACGACACGCAGCAAAGTTGTTACGTGACGCTTGAAGATATCGCAAAAATGATTCGTAACAATGAAGAGGTCTTGGTTGTCGATAATAAGACAAAAAAAGACATCACCAGCTCCACACTCACTCAAATTATTTTTGAAGCCGAGAAAAAAGCTA
Organism: Bdellovibrionia bacterium; assembly: GCA_038216925.1. Taxonomy (GTDB): domain Bacteria; phylum Bdellovibrionota; class Bdellovibrionia; order JABDDW01; family JABDDW01; genus JBBQPV01. The sequence goes on along the minus strand of JBBQPV010000051.1, from coordinate 8,666 downwards.
AAAACTTTATTTCTATCGATACACTGCGTGAAATCATTCAAACAGGAACGGGTAGCATTTCTAGCTATCTTGAAAAGAAGTTCAATAAGCCCTTGGCTCAACCTTCTGATGAAGGTCAAGTTGAAGTGGGAACGTACGTGCGTGAACTCATTGAGAACACCACAAGATCTTTTGATGATATCCAGAAAAAATTAGAGCATCGCTTATCCCAAGCAGGAAAAGGTGCAGTTGGAAACGTGAAGGACAGCTTGTCACAACTACAAGAAAAACTGACCAACATTGAAACCAAAATTAAAGAATTCGCACTGGATAATTAAGTGTAAATTAAATTTGATCTTGAAGAACCTGAGACTTCCATCTCAGGTTTTTTTTGGAGGAAAAACATGAAACTACTTATAAAACTTATTATTTTTTGCGCCGTCATTAGTGCAACACAGTATGCCCTAGCAGAAGAGGGTCACCACAGTATTGGTATTCAAGGTGGGCAAGTTTTGCTTAGCGGTGATGTAGCATCCACGTACGGAAACGCGTTAGGATTAGGCGCGTTTTTTAATTATGCTGCTAGTGATTGGTTAGAGTTCCAATTAGGGTGGTTGAATAGCAAACACACAACCACCGCTAATGGGCAAAATGTGGCCATGACACAAAATGCTTTCAACGCAGACATTTTATATGACATCGATCAGTTTGATGTGTTTGTTCCTTATGTAAAAGGTGGTGTTGATTTGGTCACCCACAGTCCCCAAGACGTAGTTGGCACCACTGGAAATTTATCAGGGCAAAGTTACAGTGGCTTCGGATTAAATTTAGGAATTGGTGGCCAATTTATCTTGGGTAAAAACTTTTTTACTGGGTTAGACATCACCTACCACAGTATTTTTGATGTGAGTACTTCTGCGCCTGGGGCCAGTAGCGTCAAAGTATTACAAAGCTTCACCACTGTGCTTGTGCAAATGGGGTTCAGACTATGAAACGTATCTTAGTATTCGCACTTATCGCGCTGTCGACTGCTGCTGCAAGTGCGGATTCAAAAGCAAAATATATTACAGATGTTTTGGAGGTGGGCTGCGGATGGTCTGATCTGGTGTATGACAACATTGCATCCATGATTCCCGTCAAAGCAAAATTCAATATGCCAATGGAATCAAAAGGGGCAGAGAGCGGTCGCAGATTTTTTATGTATGCTGATTTAAGCTGGTTTGTGACCTTTGAATTTTTTAGTAAAGTGAGTACGGAAAAAGATATCACCTGCATCATGGATGTGGGGAGACAAGACACACTTAAAAATTCTCTAAATTTTAATGGCGGTAAAGTTCCTGAATGGAAGTGGGGACCGAGTCCCGCGGCTCCCATCAACCAATGACCCCTCGCCCGCCACTTTTACTTCTAGAAACGTTAGCTATATTTTCTGAAGAGAAGACGTTTGTTCGAACGGCGGAAAAATTAAGAATTACTCAGCCTACAGTTACAAGGCACTTGCAGGAACTTCAAAAATATTTCTCAGTGCCCATTTTAACATCCTTAAAAGACAGAAAAATTCTAACTCCATTTGGAATGAGTGTTGCTGAGTCTACAAAGTCCTTTGTCAAAGAAATGTATCTCAATGTTTCTAGTCTGGAACAAACAAATCAAGATTCCACCCATATTCGTCTAAAAGTCGGAGGACGTCAGGAGTATTTGGAATATTTCTTTGCAGGTATTAAATTTCCTGGGATTCTGGAATTCAGCAATGAGCGTAGCGACACCGTGCTAAGCGGAGTGGAGACGGGTAAATATGATTTATCCGTAAGTTTTGTGGAAAACAATTCCCTCAATCTAAGTAGAAAATTATTAAAAACTGTGGACGTTGTCTTTGCGGTTCCCAAAAAATTTGCGCCGACGAAACCTAGTGCAAAAGACTGGGCAAAATCTTGTCACAACTATCCCGCATGCGCGTACTCAAATGATCTTCATTTCTATTCTGAGTTTTCAACATATTTTCCTAAGTTCAAAGTGCCGCGGATTCGCTTTCTATTCCAAGACTGGAAAATGTTAGAAAATCGCGTAAGACTTCAAAGTGAATGGGCGATCCTTCCCTCCCTTTTTATTGAAAGCGCGTCGGACTATTGGACAATTCCTCTAGAAAAAACATTCCCAATCTACCTATATTATCGAAAAGATTTTTCCAAAATGAAATGGTTTAAAGAATTTATCAACCAGCTCACTTAATTTTGCATACCCCTTATAGATTTGTGTTTCTTGGTACATCACATAATTCATGAAAGAGTTCCATTCAAGGAGCACATATGAAAATTACATTATTGTTGTCACTGTTATTTTTCTCGATTTATGCATCTGCCCTAGATGCCTATCATCTTCCTGTGGAAGGCGAGATATTAACTGTCTCCCACGGGACCTTGACCAAAAAAAATAATATCTTTTGGATGGAGGCGAGCGGAACAATGGCGGAAATGGCCCACGCCCATGGGGTATTTGCTGGAAAGTTAGTAAATGCAGATCAAAGCTCATTAAACGTTTTCATGAGCACAATTCACCACACCCTTGAAAGAGGGCTAGGGAAATCAATGGCCTCCCTCTCCTCAGTTTTAGAAGCCGCATTCGGACGAATCTTTGAATCAAATATGAGTCATGATGACAAGGTAATGTGGGATGCATTTGCTGATGGGGCCAATTTACAGCCGTCCCAAGTGCACAGAGCCATCGTTTTTCCTGATGAAGGTGAATATCTGACCGCGTTGTTTGCAGGCAAAAACCACTTCATGAGTGAGATCCCCGGACTTGGTTGTTCAACTGTAGTTGTTAAAAGAAATCCTGCGCACCCCGCGATGATCATGGGAAGAAATCTAGATTTTCCCTCCCACGGAACCTATGAGAAGTTTGCTCTTGTTATGAAATTAAATCCCACCGAACCTGGATTGTTACCTCACTTTGTCTTTACCACCTTGGGCCTTCATGCGGCCCACACGGCCGTAAATTCTGCGGGAATTGCTATGTCCCTTCATCAGCTCGTTATAAATGATAAATCTATGACGGGAGATTTAATCCTCTCAATAGCATGGAAAGTTGCCGCTCGCGCCAAAACCGCTCAGGATGCTAAACGCATTATTTCCGCGGCTCACTTTACTACGTCATGGCGTTTTATTATTGCATCTCTGCGTGAAAACAAGAGTTTCATTGCTGACGTCTCTCCTGGGAAAATCTGGTTTTCTGATGAGAATAGAGATTTCCTAGCGGCCACAAATTCCGCCCAAGACCCTTTCCATAGGGCGAGACAGTTTTATCCAACCTACAGGTACGGTTGGGATTCCCAGCAACGGGTAAAAATTTTAATGGATAACTTAAAACGCGCAAGGGGTTCCGTAACGGAAATATTAAATTTGATGAGTGATCACGGCGATCAAAATCATATTACCGGGATGGTGCCTAAACTTAGCAATTTAATGAGCGTGGTATTTGATCTTTCTAATGGTGTCGGATATTTTGGTATTCCCTTCACGGACATGGAAAAATCTTCGTCGGGCAAATATGTTCGATTTCCCATGAGTTTTAGCCAAAGCCTCATAGACAGTTCTGCAAAATCTGAAGTTATTCAGAGTTCACAGGCGGCAAAGTCTTCAATTAGACAAGCTCACGCATTCATACGGACTGCAGATTTTTACATACAAAGGGGTGCAAGTAATTCTGAGGCACTGACTTATCTTTACCAGGCTGAGACGTTACTACCTCGCAATTTAGATATTCAATATCTCATCGCCCTTCATGAATTAAAGGCGGCTGACCAAGGGAACAGTTTTATTCAACGGGCAAAGGGAAGATTTCTTAATATTATGACAGGTCATTCCGTTAGGTATTTTCAAAATGTATCCAAGTACTTTTACAATCAAATAGTATCGTTAGAAGATCCACGCCTGGCCCTAAGGGAAATAAATCAACTAAATGGGCTTGAAACACCAAAGTTTGAGAGCGATGTGAAAATAAAAATCAAGCTACTAGAAAAAGCGGTGGCTGATTCTAAATATTTTCACCTAAAGTTCAGACAAGATCTTTTGTCGTCTTGGAACAAAATGTCTATTGTGACCTTAGATTCTGATTTAGCCCGGTTTTAGCCACGGGGAACGGGCCTTGCAATTGAGTTCATCTTAATAATGAAAATAAACTCAGTTGAATAGAGGTAAGCTTTGAGTCATTTAGTCGTCATTTTTTCGCTCCTGTGTATTAGTTTGTCAGTTCAGGCAGGAACATTACCTCGCGCGTTTCCTTTAATTACTCAGATGGAGAACAACAAGTTAACGGTAACCTTTGAAACTCAAGCTCAGAAGGAATCCCAAATTCCTTCCACCATTGCACCCGTGATAAAAATGCTGGAGAGGGACTTTCCTGGGCAAATAACCTTATCTAGTGAAATGAGCCCCAATACTCTCTTTATAAAAAAACTCAAATCTGAAACTCTTAAAGAATTTCTACAGAAGTACTCAGAAGTTTGTGTGAACAGCTATGAACGTTTTCAAATATGAATAGACGTGAATTTATATCTGATTCTTCCGAACACGAGTTTGTAATTCCAGTTGAATATGTTCGCATTACGGCAAGTATCGACGTTGGAGATTGTTTTAGATCTATAGCCATGACGATCCCTGGAACCCAAGACATTGTTATTACTACCACGATGAACGCAGATTTGAGCACCTACCTACACTCAAATTTGGACAACGTTGTTCCCCAACCACTATTTGGCTGGGGCAACATCAGTCGGGTTTCTGCCGGCAATACAACTTATTTTAAGCATCATTTGGAAATGTCATCGGAACAGCCGTGGCAGCAGCTTTGTAAATCTAAATAAATGAGGTGATTTATGTTTAAAAATTCGATGTTCTTTTTAGTCACAAGTTTATTTTCCGTACTGCTCTCAGCGGCTACGCCGTTTAATAGTAAAACGGTCATAGATTTGAGGAAACATGTTGGGACACCTTGTTCGGCGGCGATGACTGACCTTCTGGCTCCTGCTATGGATAAAGATTTAGTGACGCCATTTATCGCGGCAAGCCTAGCGACTGTAAAATCTGAAGCTGCCAAATTTGATCCTGCTGCACTGAAGAAATTAACTTTGGACTTTAAAGATGGTGAAGCTGGGTTCAATGCCCTTGTCAGTGCCTTAGCCGGAACACAAACAACTCCGGAAACATTTAGAGCACTCATTAGATCTAAATTAAAAGAGTTAAGCCTCCTTAAAGACCCAAAAACTTTAGGTCTGACTGCCGCAAAACTGGAATCGTTTTTAGGAATTGCCAGTGGCGCCGGTGTGACAGTGATTTTTGATGATAAGACTTCGTGTTGTCATTACGGCTACAAGACTGGAGCTGATCAAGCTCTGGATCCCAAATCCGGAAGAACATGGGTTTCAGCTGGAGATAGAAATTCTTTAGATCCCTCAGACACCTACATAATGAAAGAAATGAAAAAGTATTTTGACTCAACCGCTGATCTAGAACCCTTTCTAACAAGTTTTTTCCAGTTTATGATTATGAGTGATGGATCTGGATATTCTAAATTAAGTGCCTTAGGACAAACATTAGAGGGCGATGTTGACGGAGTTTTTGGTGCCGAACAAAGAAGACACTGGATGACCCATCTTAAATCACATCCTTGGGAAATTGATTTAGCCTCAATTACCCTGCTCTCAGTTTTTTCTACTCAGTCTGGCTACGTGATGTTTAAAGACAACGCGCTGGTAGAAGGCACTCCTGCCGATTACTTTGGAGTCAGTGCCACACCAGGCAATGGAAGCGGTTTAGGTATTACCCGCCGATTTCGCCGTCCACTGCAAAATAAAATCAGCATCGCCATGAGAACACTTCATCCTGATGTCACAGATATCATCGATGGAATCACCGGTGCCGGGCCGAAGGATGATATTTACCAAAAGTTCATGGAGTTCATCATTGATCCTGCCAATGACGCTGCCGTAAGAAAAAATGGCCCCACTCTCGTGAAGGCCATGACTAATTATATTCTACTGACAAGATCCGATGCTGCAAATATTACGAAGGCGATAAAATAATCGCGGGATTATTTCTTAACCAGCGTAAATACTTTCTCGTCGGCGGACTTACCTTTATTAAAAGATGTCCATCTCTCGGTGATTTCCGTAGGACTGTTCCAAGTTAGAAGGAGAGAATGCATGTGCATATCGTTTTTGGATGCCACGCCTTCCTTTCCAGCCATTTCGAATTTCATGGTATTATCCGACATGTCTTTGAGCTTCATTTTTGGTTGATTCCCTAAAGCGCAGTAATGGGTCATCGCTAAAGTTTTTCCATCGGCATAATACATGGAAACCATCTCGTGATCGGTTCCGGGCATCATTCTTTCCTCTAAAACTGTTCCGCCTGCGGTCAGTTTGTAATCAATGGCAACAGTTCCTTCTTTAGTTGGAGCGCTCTCCCAATGGCCGACTAGTTTTTTTAACGTATCAAATTCTTTGGGCATGGGTTTAGGAGCCGGCATACCTGCATGCTCATCATGGGCCATGGAATTTAAACTAAAAACACATAGCGCTACTGCAACTACAAAACTGAACTTCTTCATTTGTTTTCCTTTCGGTTGATTATTATTTCAAACTTCTCCAATTTAAAAATATTTTTTGGCCAGGTTTTAAATCTACGATGAAAGTTTTTTCTTCACCATCGGGATTCCCTGCGGAATCCAGTGCAAACACTTTTACCGTTTTATTTCCGGTGGTCACGCGCATGCGAGAAAACTGCAAAGACTCAGGCAAGAGCATCCACTGCCTCAAATCTGCTTGGTCAGCGGCATTAAGACCAATCCATGCCAATATGCCAAGAATCGGGCTCTGCTGGCGGACCTGATCGGCCACAACGGCCTTAGCTGCCACCCCCACTGCCTTTTTTGCCAATAAACCAGCAAAGGCATCATCCAGAGTTTTGATGGCTACATCGGACACTGAGTAGATTTTCTCGCTGAGTTCAGATTTCCCATCGATTTCCATTTTGGCCCGCTGACTTGTAGAAAACCGGGGGTAAAATTTTGCAAATCTCTGGCCAACAGGGTGGGGACGCTTAACCGCCGTTTTCCCCTGTTGGAAAATCAAAATGATCTCCCCAGTAGATTTTTCTTCTTTGGCTGTGGGGATACTCAGTGTTGAAAACTCTGATCTCCACTTAGCGTAATCCTCTTCTCTTTGAAGCCGTTTTGATAGACGAAGCAAATCCAATTTTACATGATGAAAATCTGGAACCAGTTTATGGGTTTCTACATAATCTATGTAAGCGTCGTCATAATTCCCGGTAGCTTCCCAAATCATTGCGGAGAGGTATCGTGCAAAAGGATTTTGCTCATAATTTTTTTTTGCTTCAGATTTATACCGATATAGTTTTTGATTTACCCTTCTACATTCAACCAAAGCCTCTTCATAATTGTGAAGCATTAAGTAATTGATGGCTATGAAAGCATTGATAATGACTTTCTCAAAGTCCTCACCCTTATATTGTTTTATATTTTCACTAGTTAATAAGGTGGCCGCCTCTGTACTTAGACTTGTGTAGTCTTTCACCTCAGACATTTTGTCTGCTTTTAGCCAGTCTCTTGAACTTTCATCATATTTGCCAGCAAGTTGAAGTGCCGTTCCCCGATCAAAAAGATAAAGCAGTTGATCTTTTCCATCGTCTTTAGATTTTCCATCAAGAAGATTAGCTGCCCGATCAAAATCCCCCATGTAAAATGCATTTTGTGCATTCTGAGTTTCAAAGGGATAAGACGAGCAGCCAATAATGGCTAATAAAGCTAAATAACTAAATAAGGATTTTTTCACATTGAAATGCGACGCTTCTTATAAATCTTTCTGATTTGGTCGTGGTCTGCCCACTCTGAAATATTTGTGCTCTTATTAGTAAGGTTCAACGTCATTTTGTAATAAACCGTTTTATCTTTTCCAACTTCCTGCACAATTTGATCGAGCCTGCCATTTAATACGTAATCGGCACCGATTTGTTTACCTGGTCCTTTGGCGGTAGACTTATCAACCATTCCTGAATTGTCATATTCATATTCTGCTGCAACGTCACCACGGGCTTCTTTATCCACAAATGCAATGTTACCGGTTTTACTCAACTCAACTTTCACCATGTCCATGATGCTTTGAGTGTCTATGTGTTCTGAAGTTTTATTCTCGAGCTTGGTGACAATGACAACCGGTGGTTTCTGCGCTTTTTGGATTGGGCGAGACGCAGACAAACTGGTCACCAATTTATGAACCATTTTCTGCATATCCGTTTCAGAAAAAAGATCGTTTAAATTATTTTCATTCTCCACATTACTGTCATAGTCACCTTTGGTGAATGCCTTTGGCCCGCATGAAGTAAGGGAAAAAATTCCGGCCACCGCAAACGCTACAACTCCAATTGGAAATAAAGCTCTCATTGTGATTTCTCCTTATACGGCTGTTTAAGTATTAGACAATGATGCCAGTGTATGTGCCCTTAAATCAATGACTTCACGCTGTTGCGCTGTGGCATCGGCCTTGCTGTTTTATGTGGCTGGGGGATATTCAATTTGCTTAAGATACCCATGTTTTTCACTGTTTTGTTTACCGGCCTTTGTCCAGCTATGGCCAGAGACACGAATACTTACGTGAACTTAGAAATGAAAAG
>JBBQPV010000050.1:0-8938 GCA_038216925.1 Bdellovibrionia bacterium | reverse complement strand
GGGCCTGAAAATGCTCCTCGTGCAACCAGTAACTCCCCAAGGTGCAAATGTGGGAACTATGGTTGTGGCCATCGATGCTGTCGGTGCAGGAGTTGATGAGACTGTGCTTTTTGCTGCCGGAAGTTCCGCAAGGCAAACAGAAATGACAAATAATAAACCCGTGGATGCAGTTATCATGGCCATCGTTGACACTCTTGAAATGAGTGGAGACGTGACTTTTCAAAAAGATTGAGTGAGGTTTTGAATTGTCCACAGATCAGGAAGAAATAAATACCGTTGCCACTGAAGTTTTGCGGCGGCTACAAACCTCCGGAAACTTTTCGACCGCGCCTTACAAATACACACCAGCAGACGCTTCAACTTATGTTACTCGTGGAGTATTCACTTCTATTGATAGATGTGTTGAAGCGGCTCAAGAAGCGTTTCTTGTTTGGTCCCGATTACGTCTAGATCATAAAAAATCCATCATAGAAAAGATGAGAGTGTCATTACGCTCTCAAGTTCAGTGGATGTCTGAAGAAGCTGTCAGTGAAACGGGACTGGGTAGAGTTGATGATAAAGTTAAAAAAAATCTTCTGGTTATTAATAAAACTCCCGGTCCTGAAATTTTAGAACCAAAAGTTTTCACCGGTGATGACGGACTTGCCCTTGTTGAGTACGCCCCCTTTGGGGTCTTAGGTTCCATCACACCAACAACAAACAGCACGGAAACTATAATTAATAATGGCATCAGTATTTTGTCTGCCGGTAACACGGCTGTATTTAATCCCCACCCCAGCGCAAAAAAAGTTTGCGCTAAAACTGTCGATGCCATGAACCGCGCAATCATGGAAGCTGGCGGTCCTTCAAACTGTATTACCGTGATGCGAGAGCCGACTATTGAGAGCGCAAAAGAACTTATGAAACACCCTGGCATCCGTCTTCTTGTTGTGACAGGCGGACCCGCTGTTGTTCGAGAAGCCATGCTCTCAGGAAAAAAAGTTATCGGCGCAGGTCCGGGTAATCCCCCAGTGGTGGTTGATGAAACCGCTGATCTTGCTAAAGCTGCCAAAGACATTATAGCCGGTGCAAGTCTTGATAATAATATTGTCTGCATCGTTGAAAAAGAAATCATTGCTGTCGCTGCCATTGCAGACAAACTCATGGACTACATGAAAACATTTGGCGCTTATAAATTATCCACCGAGCAAACAAGACGGTTAGAGAAAGTTATTGTTGATGGAAAATATCCTGCCAAAAAATTTGTAGGGAAAAATGCGGCAGTTATACTGAAAGAAATTGGAATTCCTGTTGGTGATGATGTGCGTCTCATTTTTGCGGAAGTTCCCAATGAAGATCATCCATTTGTGCAAGTGGAACTTCTCATGCCCGTCATTCCTCTGGTCAGAGCGCCCAATGTTCATGATGCCATTGCCATGGCAAAAAGAGTGGAACATGGATTTGGCCATACGGCCGTGATGCATTCCAGAAACATAGATCATTTAAGTAAAATGGCTCGAGAAATCAATACGAGTATCTTTGTTAAAAATGCTCCAAGCTTCGCCGGCCTTGGTTTGGGCGGAGAAGGATTTACTTCATTCACCATTGCCTCTCCCACGGGAGAAGGTATGACTACTGCGGTGAGTTTTAGCCGCATCAGACGCTGTACACTTAAAGATCATTTTAGGATTGTATGATTTTTGGCCCAGCCATCACGGCTATTGAAATTTCTAGTATCGCTCTTTGTTATGCCCTCATCGATAAAGCGGTTAAAAAAGCTCCGGTGAAAATTTTGGAGGGAAGTCCCCTCACTCCTGGAAAGTTTTTTATTCTTCTTAATGGTGATGAAGCAAGTATTGAAGAAAGCAGAAAAGAAATATTCGCGCTGGCCGGCACTCACGTGATTGATAATGTTTATATTCCTCAACTACATCAGGAAGTTCTGCCAGCTCTCTATTCGCAAAACCAATTTAGAGTGGAAGAAAGTATTGGCATAGTGGAAACCGCAACAATTTCCTCTGGCTTTATCAGTGCCGATGAAGCGGTCAAGCATGCCAATGTCCACTTAATAGACTTTAGAATAGCTAGAGGCATTGGTGGAAAATCATTTTTCTTTTTCACCGGAAAACTAGAAGAAGTTCACGCCAGCATTGATTCTGTGGAGAAAATTCTTTTGGAGCGCGGAACTTTACTACGCACAGAAGTTATCGCTAACCCTCATGAAGATTTTTTGCAGCATTTTTTTAATTTAGGAGACGGCTGATGCATCTTGGAAAAATAATGGGGACTTGTGTGGCTACCGTTAAAGATCCCAGCCTGTTGGGAGTAAAGCTGCTCTTACTGCAACCTTTAGATGAAAAACTAAAAAATTCTGGTGCGGTGATAGTCGCCGCTGATCCAGTCGGCGCCCGCACCGGCGACATTGTCACCTGGGTGGCAAGCAGGGAAGCAAGTCTTGCTCTTTTAAATAAATTCGCACCGGTAGATGCTGCAGTGGTTGGTCTTGTGGACCATGTTGGTGATGTTGATGTCCAGATAAGACCGTCACGTGAGGGCGAGGTTGAAACATGATTTTAGCTAAGGTTCTTGAACCCGTAGTTTGCTCAACCAAAGATTCAAACTTTGATGGGAAAAAAATATTTGTGGTTCAGCCTTTGGACAAAGATCTAAAACCTAACGGCGCTACATTTTTAGCTTTTGATTCTAATCAAGCAGGTCCGGGAGATTTTGTCATTGTTTGCAGAGAGGGCAATGGATGCCGCCAAATGTGGGGGCAAGACCAAGCACCCGTGAACGCTGTTATTGCTGGGATAGTGGATCAACTAAATTAGTACTGGATGGTAATAGTCCCGCCTTAATTAAATCCTGAACAAAATTACCATTTCCCCCAAACAACATGACTCGCACAAATAATCTTCCGTGAAGTGACTCTGGTGACATATGTTTTGTGGCAAGCGCACCAATGCGTTCAGTATTTGAAATCGCTACGAGCTCCCATGGATTTGATCTCACTGTTTCAAAATCGGTCTTGATAACCGGACCATTTCCATTTGGAGAAAAGGAAAGTGTGATGGAGCGACCATCCCTATGGGTTGCGGTATCCCCTGGAATGTCTTTGGTGTACCGACGAATATCCAAAGAATAGATTTTCAGTTTCTCTCGTTCCTCGATTTTAAGTCCTTGTGAAAATTCTTTAACAAGCTCAAACAAAACCCGGGCCACTTTTTCAAAATCACTTTGAATGAGCTCAACGGTGTCCACGGTTACAGAAATATTTTTGAGATTTCTAACTACTAAGTTTCCGCCGGCTGAAATAATTAAATTCTCGTACTTTGCCGTGGGATCCAGAGGCAGTCCTTGATAAGTCACATCAAAAATTCTGTTCATACTAGATTCGAAGTTCTGCCGAACGTGTTGGCCGATAATAGGTTTCAAATCCACCGTAAAATATCCCCGGCCTTTTTCTTCAATACTGAACGGAATTTGGGCTGCCTCAGAAATTATGCCATTTTGCATGAGTACGGGGCATAAGGGAGCCGAAGTGGCCCAACTCTGTAGTAAGAAAAATAATGTGAAAATCTCTAAAAATAACTTCATTCAGTCTTTGTAACTGCAAACCATGCCAATGTTCAGCGGCAGTGACGGTTTTTGGCAGCTTATTAGCCAGGCCTATACTCCCACCCATAATTGACAGTTAACTGTCAATTATGCTTCAGCGTCCTAGTTACAATTGTCGCATAAATTTGTGGGGCCAAGATCTGGTTCCGGTAAATGCAGTTATTGCCAGAATAGGGTTAGTCACAGTGACCCATGAAGTAACTTTCATCACAGACAAGATAATCCTGAACAATAGTTTTACCGGATTTCAAACTTTTGATCATGACCTCTGACGCGCGAATCAACTTTTCCCCCACATTTCCGCAGCGGTCAGTTTGCTTCTTCTGAGTCAAGATCACGCTCTTACCTACGGCCTCAATCACTACTGCTGTGTCCAAATTTTTCGGATGGTCGGTACTGAAATTCCAATTTAGATTGATTGCTTGGTACTCAACCGGTGCTGCCTGGTACGCACTCTGAATATAGAAACTTCCAATTTTTGCCTCGGACTTATTTATAAGGATGGTGCCAGAAGGATTTGAACAAAGATGATTGTATGCTCCTGCCATAGCATGGTGGGAAAACAGCAACATCAAAACTAACATATTAAATTTCATATTTTAACTCCTCGTAAATAAAACGGAATGTAATCTAAACTTTCCATTTTGTCTCAGCCCATGAAAAACTTTCAGAAATTTCAGAGATCTATTGGCGCTTCAGTGTCCTTGCCACAATCGTTGCATAGATTTCCGGCGTCATCTTAGCCATGGCTGTTGAACTGATAATAGCGTTGAAATATCTGACTTCATCGGAATCCTGTGCACCCGCCTGGATTTCATCTGCAAAGATAATCTCATGGAGAAGAAGTCCCGCTTTAGTTGCCTCGTCGGCGCCGGTCCAAAAATTTTCGTTCACAAGGTATTTCTTTTCGAACGGCCGTGGCCTTGCAAGCTGCACGGCGAATTGAGCTTTGAAACAATTTCTTTCTGGGTTCACTCGAGGCGTGGCATCATGAACTAATCCTTCAATAACTTCCGGAGGGACAACTGCCATTTGCTCTAAGAAGGTTTCAATTCCGTCTTTGTACCTAGATGCTCTTACTCTATCGAATTTTGAGAGTCGATTAAGAACAAGGAATACTTTTTCCATAAAAGTAGAACTGGTTGGTCCCATATCTAAACTGAGTTTAGATACTTTAAAAGTTTCATAGTGATCCCACATTGTATAAGTATAAATAACGTTTGGATCCCATACTTCCGGAGACAATGGAAACCCAGATGGACCACTTACATAATCGTTTTCTGAAATATTTCCCCAACCCGAAAATGGTACACCTGCTGTGTTCCAAGGGTCGTTTGCGCTCTCTGGATGAGATTTCTTGTAAATTTCAGCGCGGACTTGTCTCTCCTTTTCTCGTTTAACTTTATTAGCTTGTTCGTCTATACAGAAAACTATCTCGCCACCATGGGTTTCATTTCCGGCAAAAACTTTTCCAGAAAACAAAACTACTAACCCCAAAACTACAATCTTACTCATTCTTTCCTCCCGGAAATTTAGTCACCGGATAAAGTGATACTGATAAATTAAAAACGTGGTCCTTCTGTTTTCCTGATTCCAGAAATCTAGACAATGCTCTTCTAAATTTCTTTATTTTCACTTTGGCTTCGGGCAAAAGAGAAGAGTCAACGGCCATAGTGACGGCAGATTGATCCCTCCGCTCTATAGGAATTTCATCTAACGCAATGACAGCTAGATTTAAAATTTGCCGCTGCAACTGTCTTAGTGCGGCCTTCTGAAAATCTGCTCCTAAGGTTGTGGTGGTCAAACCATCTTGCTTTACTCTCCAACTTCTATCTTTTTTAATTTCCAAAAAGCCCAGACGTTTTAATCGATCAATTGCCGCATTGACTTCCACCATAGAAATACCCAAAGCGCGGGAGATCCATTTTGGCGCAGGATTGAAATGTTGAGTTTGGGTAAGTTGAAGTATGGCAAAGTGGTACCATTCCGAGATTAGATGATACTGATCCGCCATTAGAACTGAGTACTGATCGTCGTTACGAGGTAAGGACTCCACATCGCTTAAAAATGATTTTAACTGTTCTGGAGGAATACCTAACTTAGTACCAAATCTTTTGACGGTCTTTTCAGTAACATTTCTTTGACCCAATAAAATTTTAGATAAAAATCCAGGCTGAACCTCTAAGCGTCGAGCGAAGGCCCTGAGGGAATACTTATGATTCGCCCTAGTTCTATTGATTAACTCATTTTGAAGGAATGTTCGAAAATCTTCCATGGAAGAAGGTCATATGCGGTGCCCAAAAAATGTGCAACCAAAATGTATACAAACTGTATCCAAATGTAAGTTTTGGATACAGCTGAATTTATTTAGCCATTATTTTACGGGAGGAATACTAAACGCAATTTCGGCGGGACCAATACGTTTAAATACAAAGGTGATAGTCTCATTTGCATTTTTAGGGTCATGGAGATTCAATTCTAAACTATTCTCCCCAGTGGATACTACGTCCAAAGATGTGTTTTCATTCTTAACTGTCATCAGCACTTGGCTACCAACTAGCCTATAGTTTACCGTAAACGCCGGAAAATTTGGTTCTCCCATTAGAGATATCGTTGACGGCGTAATAACTAATTGAATTCTCACTCTCGCTCCCACTCCAGAGCCGACGGGGGCAGATATGTCTTTTTGTTTAATTAATACTGCGTCCCAGTTACCCACAATGGGGCTTTGTGATTGCGCTCTTAATATTCTTGCCAAATCATCGGGTGACTGCGCATGTGAAGTCGCAGAAAATACTGCCAAACTAATGACCAAAAGGCTTAAAAATGTATTTGAACTAATCATATGCACCTCTATGGATGATTTTAAATTGATCAATAAGGAGTAGTGCACAGACTGTGCTTAAGACTTAATCTCAGCGCAAAAGCCAGAATCTAATAAGTGTAGCAATCGCTATGAAACCCAAAACCAAAAGACCACCAAGTTTAATGATAATCTTATATTCAAGCACTTGATTAGCACTCAGAAGATTTGCTTCTAGAATTTTCAAATCTTGTTTTGTTGCCAACTCACCCTCAACTTACTCAGTTAAAATTCTAACGGTAATACCGCAATGTTCTCGAGAAAATAAGTCCGGAGCACTGGTGGCGATGAGAATCTTTTGACCCAATAACTTGATTCTAGATGATTCGGACTTGGGGAAAATGCTGTCTGAGAAATTTACCATTTGCTCTGCAACCTCTCGCCAAAACGTATTTCGCGCTGCCATGTTTAAATAAGCCCCGTGCACACCCGCAACAATTCCACCTCTTTTAGCTTCAACAAGTTTATGGGAAAGTGCAGATTCAAATTTTAAAAGTTCGTCACGGTAAAATCTTATCACCGAAGAATTTCCGGTCTTTGTAACAAAATAAACGTCTTTAAGTTCTCCAACATTTTTTGATTCTGCAAGCAGATCAACAAACCGTGAAGCAAGTCGCTCGGCAAGTTCATTACTACTCTCAGTAGACTCTGCTGCCGCATCCAACGGGAGTTTTTCTAAGACAATCGATGCAGATTTTAAACGGGCAACAAGGATGGCAATTCTATTTGAGGTTTCAATTAACTCTGCACTTAGGTTTTCTTGACGAATATCGGTGGAATAATTCTGTAAAAATAAACCCATCACGTTATATGCACCGTCAAGCTTCACAGTGAGAATTTGTCGGCCCTTTCTTTCAATATGGTGCTTAAACAAAGGATCGCCCTCTTCACCAAAAGCGAACGCGGTCTGGGCGAGGACAAAAGATAAGGCAATCAAAGCTAGATGTTTCATAATAGAATCATAGAGCAAGGCAAATGCCATGATAAGGCCCACTAAAACGTGCTCTGAGTACCCATTTCCTGCCCGTGACAATTTGCGCTTTCCATCTAAGAAATATTTACTGGACCTTAGACCGGTGGAACAAATTCACTTTCCAAGAGTCATGTCGACTTACTTTCAAACCCTTTGCTACACTTTATGTATGTTGATGCACGGACGCCCAACTAGAAATGAAAGTGGACAAGCCATAGTAGAATATGTGCTCCTCCTCGTATTTGTTGTCGCCATCATTGGAGGCATACTTTATCAATTTAACGATGCGTTCCGGTTATATTCAAACGCGTGGTTTGTTGGTCAAGAAAGTTACCTCGCCTGTATTATCAAAAATGGAATTCTTCCCGATGGCGAGTCTGACGCAAGCGTTGATTGCACAAAACCGAAATTTGATTTAGCTTCCGGAAAACCAATAATAAAAGATGGGGGCGGTCTCGGCGCTAGTCCCAATGATCCGACAAAATCTCCCAAGGCCAAAGACACAAAAATTTCTATCGCCAACACGGGAACTTCTAGCGGTGACCGTGGCTCTAGCAGCGGTAGCAGTTACGTGCCCTTTTCAAAGAGTGATTCCAAAAAGTTAGGTGGAGGACCAGTAGGTAAAGACGGTGGATCCAAAGCATCCACCGGGAACAACGGCGTTAGCTCTATCAATGTCACTGGAAATCAGGACGGCGAGGGCGGTAGAAATTCCGACGGACTTTCCTACTACGGCGGAACAAAATACAAAGGCACTGAAGATAGTTCTAGGGAAAGGACTGCCACTTCAGTTCCCGTGACCACAAGAGACATGAAAAGCACCAGGGAACTTGCAGCAGAAAAAGCTAAAAAGAAGGCAAAAGGAGGGGACGATTCCGGCATGGACTTCAGCTTCAGCAACATCGTCAAACTCCTTATTATAGTGGCTTTGATCTTTGGAATTATATTCTTTGTGGGGTCCCAGGTGCTCGCTGTGTCGCGGAGCAAAAACCGCAAGTAATTTTATGTAAGGGGTAGAAAACTATTCATCTGAATAAAATCGTATTGATGAAATCATTGGCCAGTGCAATAAGGATCATGGGTATAGGGGGAAATTAATCATGGGGACTGTATTTCCGTTCAATTTGAAACGCATACTATCACTAAGAGAATCTAGAGAATTGGTACCGGTGGTTCACCGAGTGACAGAAGACGCTTTTAATAAAGTAAAGCATCTTTTGCCGCTTCTTGAAGCGTTGATGGACAAGGATTTGGATCGAAAAAAAGCATTGGAAAAAGACATCAACCTGATTGTCGAGCAATGGCAATCAAAAGTTGAGAAGCTCGGGGGGGAACCCAAGGGTCTTTGGCTGGTGGATTTTGACTGCGGGGTGGGTTATTTCTGCTGGAAATTTCCAGAGGAAAAGCTCAGCTTTTTTCATGGGTACACAGAAGGGTTCAAATCAAGGGTTCGGGTAGACGAGGCCTTCGATAAAACCCATGGTGAGCCACTGGAATTACAAAAC
>JBBQPV010000049.1:0-8946 GCA_038216925.1 Bdellovibrionia bacterium | reverse complement strand
CCCTCTGCCCACTAAGGCCGTTAAAGTAGGGGATCAGTGGAGCAGTGTGAGTTCATGGGTGAGCGAAGCCAGTGAGTTACCGCTTACTTCAAAAATGACAGCTAAGTTTGTGAGTTGGAGACCCTGTGGCAAGTTTAGATGTGTAGAAATTTTGGTGAGAGGCACAGTACACATGCCAGACAAAGTGGAGAAAACTTCAGGATTTGATCATAGAATTACTGGGCTTTTTTTATTGGAGCCAAAACGGGGGCTGGTTCCGTGGTCGGAATTTGTAGCTGATGAACAGATGCAAGATGCGGAAGCTCGGGTTGCTGTGCGCTCAACTTTGAGATCGGTTCTTTTGCAACCACCTGGGTACCACACAGTAAGTCGTGCAGAGCAAGCTTGTCCTTCCGAAAAAATGGAAGAATAAATCCGATACAATATGTCCAGCTGCTGAGTAAGTATGAAAGAGCTCTCCAGTATGATTGTTTTAAAGTGAGTGGCTTACCGTCTGCCATGAGAACTTGAATGTTCATGGATTTTTTTCCCACGGTTGTTCCCCATAACCCTTGCACAAAAGTGAAATAAGCAATGAATAAAAATGCGCCACAGAATTGGCTCATGAGAAGTTCCATGGAGATGTCACTTTGCACCCCAATATAATGGCAAGCGGCCTCATAAAGTTTGATGGTGCCACCACCAAAAACCACTTGAAGTACCGCAATTAATCCAAGATCAATTCCGAAGGCCGAAGCGCGGAGAGAATATCGTGCATTTGTCATATGTATTTGTCGGATGAGAAACCTCATGGCTTTAACAGCTCTTAAATGTTTGGACCAAGGTCCCTCAAGTTAAATCATTGACTGTTCAAAGCCCTCTGGATTTTAATAGGATTGAAAGCGAGGAATTATGAAAAATATATTTTTAGGTTTAATTGTAAGTTTGGTTGGTTTTACAAGTGTGTCCGCACTTGCATGTGACTGCGGAAAAAAGTGCACTACTAAACATGAAGCTGCGTGCACAGAAAAAGGATTGAAAAAAGGTTCCACTGCCTTCAAAGCTTGTTTAAAAACTGAGATGGCTTCCTGCGGAGATGGTAAATGCAGCAAAGGTGCTGACGGAACTTGCGGCGGCCCCACCGACACTAAAATGTAATGGGAAAACTTTTTTTCATTTGTTTGACTTTCTTGGCCGTGGTTTCCGCGGCCAAAGATTTTCAGAGCACTCCAAAAGGGGAGCAAACCCATCCCGCGCTTATTCTGCTTCATGACCAATGGGGACTCGATTCTTTCACGGTGCATGAGGCCGAGAGATACGGAGATCTGGGATACTTTACCGTTGCTGTAGATTACTATGGAGGGAAGGTAGCGACGGAACCGCAAGAAGCTTCTCGCCTCAAAGAGCGGGTGGTTTTATCTAGTGTTCTCTGTAAAATTGAGAATATTTACTCAACTCTTTCTGCTAATCCAAAAGTAGATAAAACTAAAATTGGAATAATGGGTTGGGGTTTGGGAGCAGGTTTTGCTCTGAAATTTTCCATTCAAAAACCGGTGGTAAAAGTAGTCATCATTAATTACGGATTACCCATTTCAGACGTCGGAGAATTAGGAAAAATCAAATCTACGCTCCTGGCCATTTTTCCCGAAAATGATTCTAGAGTTACACCTAAATCCTTAGAGGTGTTCAAAAAAGATCTCGCCGCCGCCCACGTTCCTAATGAAATTCATGTGATCAAAGGGGCGTCCCAAGGTTTTTTTGATTATTCCCGGACGAGTTCATTTTCGCCAAAGGGTTCCGATGAAGGAAAAAAAATTATTATAAACTTTTTGAGCCGGCATTTGGCACTTACCGGATATTCAAAGTAGGCAAGGATTTCCCCAGACAACTAGGCAAAAACGTCTAAAGCCGAGGCGAGCGCTAAACTTTAGTCGATTTTATAAACATTTGTAATAACTGGGGTTTAGCCAAATTCCGGCAGAAGTTGTTGAATCTCCAGACAATTATTACCTCCTAAGTATGCGACATAACGGCGGCATCCTCTTTGCTCTTTGAGAACCCCATAGGGGAAATATGAAAATTCAAAAACAAGCCATAATCGCTACAGTCTTGATTGTCACTGCGTCTGTACTTGGGAACGAACTCATTTTTAAATCCACTTCGACTAAATTAGTCCCAGGGGTTCGCTCACCAGCAAGTCAAATCTTAGCAGATATCAGGTCTGGAACTCAGACCGCCGAGCGTAATTTAGCCAGCCAACTTGCGAATTCAAAGTCGCGGCTACTAGCGAGCTTAGGGCACTATGCCAATCCGCTGGATCAATTTCGGTTTGGTATCCTAGAAGGCAAATATGCTCTCTCTATGGCCGGCGAGCGCATCAAGGACATTGTTTTCATCGACACCCCTAATTCGGAGGGCAGCCCCGCCCGAATCGTAGACCGAACTGTCTTTTTAAAAAATTATGCATCTATTTTAAGTTTAAAAAATAAAATTGAGCGGGTAGCGGTTGATATTGATGGGCGGAAAATCGTGGAAACTTATAAGGCTCAGTTTAAAGACGACAACCGTGAAGTTCTTGTCAAAATTGAACTTGATGAGCTGGACCGCCTTTACAGCATTAAACTCTAGACATAAGTCCTAAAAATCTGCTGTCCATTGGTAAAATCGTATGCTATCTTTAAGTCAGTAAGTAAATCGCTTGTATCGAGTCTTTGGGCATTCTGTCCTGTCCTCTTTAAAGCAACCTAAGCCTTAAGGAGGTTTTATGGGTAAAAAACTATACGTTGGTAATCTACCATTTTCAGCATCTGAGCAGTCTTTGACTGACACATTTTCACAATGTGGAACAGTTGATTCAGCAAAGATCATCACTGACCGTGATACAGGTCGTAGCAAAGGTTTCGGTTTTGTGGAAATGTCCTCAGATTCAGAAGCTGCTGCAGCAATCAGCAAATTTAACGGCACGGACTACGAAGGTCGTCCTATGACTGTTAACGAAGCTAAACCCCAAGCTCCTCGCACCGGCGGATTCGGCGGCGGCGGTGGTGGTGGCGGCGGTGGATTCGGCGGCGGTGGTGGCGGCAACAGACGCGGAAACCGTTATTAATTTTAATTAAAATTAGAATTGAAACTAACCCCGAGGAGAAATCTTCGGGGTTTTTTATTTTGTCGTGGGGATTTACTGAGTGCTAACCACTGGTGAATTCAAATGTCGGCAAGTTCACCAGAGTTTCCAGTCGCCTTTTTCGGCGACCTCGACAAACAGATCCTAAAAACTTAATTGAAACTAGTTCAAAGGATTGACAATCTTTGTCCCGTGCCCCTTTCTTTCCAGATTTTAAAGTATCTTAAAAGCTGCTCCTACTTGGCACAGTCCTGGCAATTAACAAACCTGTTATTATTATTTAAGGATATTTTATGAAAAAGATTATTTTACTGACCCTTTTATTTTCTGCCTCTGCCTTTGGGTACGTAAATGATTGTGCAAAGGTAAGCAAAATTGATGTCAATATTAAGCCGGTTATGCGCTCTTGGTACAGTAGTTTTGGAAATAGAGAAATTGAAGCAGCATTAGTGGATGGATGCCAAGTTATCGTAGATAAAGACAATACCACCCGTTGTGGTGTCTCAAAAGAGTCAATAGACCTTTGCGTCTCCTTTTTAAATTTAGGCAAAAAATAGGTACAACTTGGTTTTGGTTAAGGCTCAATCCTCTCGATTTTATCTGCTTCTGACATTTATACATTTGTTATGTCTCTAGGCGTTCCCAAGATTTAATTATTTGTCACTTTGAACGAAAGTCTTTCGGCATTTCAAAATATTAAAAAATTAAATCTTCCCTTTAGAATGGGCGCTTTACTTTCTATTTGCGGCGCCAGTGTATTTTAATTTTATATTTAAGATCCCTCATATTTCAAATCTGATCTCTTTGTCGGTAGGCCGGAGCAGCGGCAATTTTCTCCCCAAAATCTCGTGGTATATTCTTTTATTGAGAGGTGATTTATGAAAAATGAAAAGTTAATTGTTGAGCTCCATGAAAAATCAAGGTCCATTTCACAAGAGATCGCTCAAAAAGAAGTGGATCTGATTTTAGTTTTACAGCAAGTGATTAAACATGAAGTCTATCGGGCCTATAAATATCCAAACCTTTTTAAATATCTGACGCTCTCTCACGGAATGCCAGAATGGCGAGCCTACGAAATTTCCGTTGTCACTAAAGCATCTATGAAGTTTAACAAATTAGAGGCTGCCCTTTTGTGTGGAAAGATTTCGGTCTCTAAGGCGAGAAGAATAGCTCCAGTGATAGATGAGAAGAACATTGATGGTTGGATGAAGAAAGCTCGCCTCAATTCCCATAGAAGTCTTGAAAAGTTAGGGGCAGGAGAAAATCCAGAAGTGTCACTTTATGAGTGTGCAAAGTATGTCTCAGACAAGCAAATTGAGCTTAAAATTGTAATTTCAGAAAAAGATTATGAAAATTTTAAAAGACTTCAAGATGTCTTAAGTCAAAAGAATCAAAAGCCAGTGAATCTTAAAGGCACTTTAAATCAGGCCGTGAAAGAGACATTAAAGAAACTTGATCCCATAGAAAAAGCAGAAAGGGCTAAAGTAAGATCGGAGCGGACAGTAATGACGCTTACGTCTCAACCCAAAATCCCTGGCACGTGCCAAAAACGACCTCGGCAAAAGATTCCTGCGACGGTTTTCCACCAAGTTATCAAAAGAGACCGCGCCAAGTGCCAAGAACATCTACCCAACGGTGAAAAGTGTGAGGAAACTCGGTGGATTGATTTTCATCATATAAAACCAGTGCATCAAGGTGGCACTAACGAGATTAACAATCTAAAGATCCTGTGTAAAGGCCACCATCAGTTGGAACATTGGAGTCAAACCTAGATGTATCAGAGAATTTCTAATTTCAATGAATGGATCGACTTAAAGCGCGGAAAAGTCTGAACTGCATTGATTTAAAATCCTGCATTTTGTACCAAGGGTTTTGAAAATGATCTTAACTGCAGGTAGTCGGACAAATCTTAGTGATTCGATAGCAAATAGTTGAGAGGTACCGATTATTTACCTTTGAACTTATAAAAGAAAAAAATTCGATTTCTATTTTTTACACGAAAGATAAAATCGAAAGCATATCCCAATAGAAAAATATTTAATAGCCATTGATGAAATGGGTACCTGAAGTGCAGGATTGTTTCGGCAAGGTAAATTACAATTGCAAAAATACATAAAAGATCCCCGATAGCCCCTAATAAAAACCATTCCTCTTTAGGGTGTACAATTTCCTCAGCTTCTCGTAATTCAAAGGGTTCTATATGGTAGGCCATTGAAAATTCCTCTAAGCAATAACTACCAACTTATCCAGGCATGGACAAGAACCAAATGATTTATGGTTATGGAGAAATCATTGTTGCACTGGCACTTAATCGCCGATTCCAAAATGAATTAAACTTACGCATTTAGTAGCACTTTGTGAGCTTTGGATTGATCACTTGTAGAGGAGCTTGAAACGAAGGAGTTTTATTGCGTTCAGAATGTGCTCTAGGTCGCAATGATTTCGAATTTTACGCTATAAACGATTAAACTTTAGATATCGCTCTAAATTTAAAACCCTTAGACTGAGCAGCGGCAAGATAAGCGTCTAAAGTTTTCAAAAAGCCAACAAGGCGCTGAGGACCGTGATTATCATGAAGCAAAATAATGTCCCCACTGTGAGTTTTATCCAAAGATCTTAACGCCCGTCCCATCGTCCATGGAATGACAGAATCGTAAAACCTACGATTCCATAAAATCAGCGGAATCTTGAGCTCGGCCAGTGCCCACTTAAGTGGTGGGGTGACAACTCCGGCCGGTGGGCGAAAGCCAACGGAAGAAGTTCCCAAGACGTCACTCAAAGTACCTTCTGATTTCCTCACCCACTCCAAAAGTTCACGGCGGGGGCGAAAAAATACCGAATATTTATGATCCAAAGAATGATTTCCCACCGAATGCCCGCGTCGCTGAATTTCCTGAAGGACATCACGGTGTCCCGCGATTTTTTCTGCAACAACAAAAAACGTGGCTTTGGCAGCAAACTTATCCAGTGAATCCAGAACAGCCATTGTCTCTTCACCAGGTCCATCATCAAAAGTAAGGAAAATCGAATTAGTGTCATTCTTAATTTTGCGAATAATCACTTGGTCCAACTGATTTCAGAATAGGTTCCATCGGGTTTGATTAATTGTAAAAGATTTGAATCTTCACCCGTAAACAAATCCTTTGCTAACATCTCAAGACCATCGGAATCGTGGTAAGTAGCCCGATCAAATTTCTTTCTACCATCAGTAATAATCTTAACATCCTTTAATTTTGCGATTGGATGGCGATCAAATAATTTCAAACCTTCATCATTGGCAATAAGTAGACCTGTGCATCCGCCCACCACACTAGTCCCGTTAGGATAAATCTTTTTCAATACGTCATCAAATTCTGGAACAAAACTTTCTACTCCAAGAACAACGGCGCAGTCTGCTTGCCCAGACTGCAAAAGGAGAACGCCGGCTTCTAATGCATTTTCACCAGTAAAGTAGCCTCGACTTACCGTGAGTGAAGGCCCGCATATTCCAAAGTGCATGGTTAAAAACCCAGAGGTCGCATTGTTTAAGCTACTTTGAAATAAAAATGGGCGAGCTAAACCGGAATCGGCAAGGGTGAGCAGGAAATCGTTGGTGGGTTTAATTTCTCCGTAACTGGAACCCACAACCAGCCCCAGGCTGCTTTTTACTTTTTCATTAAGGGGAAGGGCGGACACCGCGCTGGCAGCGAGGATCATGTTGGTGGTTGCTTTTCTAAACTGGCCATTATTTTGATACTCCAAAGTATCTTCCAACCTTCGAGTTTCAGCTGCCATTATAAATATTTTCATGGCGCACCTAAAATTAAAGATGCGTTGTTACCACCAAAACCTAAAGTATTTTTCAGCACGGTCTTCAGGTCAAAACTGAAATGCTTATCTGGATGGCGCACATCCACATCAGAAATTTTGAGGCCAGAAGTTTTCAAAATGGTTTTATTTTCTAGGGCCTTCACACACAAAATCGCCTCAATAGCTCCGGATGCTCCCAAAGTATGGCCATGAATATTTTTAGTAGAGCTCACCCATGGGCGCCGCTTAGCGACTTGCGGAAACAGTTTACCGATGGCCGCTCCTTCCGCACTGTCATTTTGTCGAGAGCCAGTTCCGTGGGCATGGATCCAATCAATTTGGTCTGTGTTTAGGCCAGCATCCCTAAGCGCTGCGCTCATAGCCCGAAAACAGCCTTGTCCCTCCGGTTCAGGCCCTGTCATATGAAAAGCATCACTGGAAGTCCCACTGCCTAAAATATGGGCAAGTGGACGACTTACATCGGATTCCAGGCAAAGAAATCCAGCACCTTCTGCTAAATTAATTCCATTTCGGTTTACATCAAAAGGTGTAGCCGGGTTGGGATTCAAAAGTTGGAGGGACCGAAATCCATTGACGGTGAGTTTAGAGAGTAAGTCCACTCCACCCACAAGACAGCGTTTAACTAAGCCTTGCCTTAGCCAATGGCTCCCCATGGCAATGGCTTGGGTGGCCGCTGTGCAGGCAGTGGTGATGAGCATATCACGGCCTTTGAATTCCAAATGCTCAGCCACTTTTTTTGTCAACGAATGAAGTGGTTGGATTTTCAAAAATGGAGCAAATTCTTCAGAAGAAATATTTGTCTGCAAAAATTCAATGAGGGGATTTTCCCATATGTCTATGAGACCAGTCGTTGTAGCCACAATGAGCCCGTCATCAGGACGGAGTTCTGTCCATCCAGCCTGAGCCATGGCTTGGTTGATACTCATCATTGAAAAATGGATCGCACGACTCTCATCACCTGGGGTTTGAATATCCATTTTACCCAAACCGTCGATGATTCCTGAATTTTCATTTAGTGCCTGTTGAAATAAAACATCAGGACCGGTTCCCACACACGTCACACATCCCATGCCGGTGATAGAAATCATCTGCGGGAACGGACTAATTCGGCAATAGTTTCAATAGACCGGAAATGCTTTTTTCCATCTTCAGCGTTGGCAATTTTGACACCGAATTTATGTTCAACTGCCACCACTATTTCTAAAATATCAATGGAGTCCAAACCCAATCCATCCTTAGTGAGGGGAAGATCGGTCCGTATCTTTGACCGATCCATATGCTGCAAGTGCACAGATTTTATGACCAGATCTAGAACTTCAGAAACTAGCGGGTCCCCTTGATTATTTTCACTCATAATAAAAAATAATATATAAATGCGCCGTCAGACGCAATACCTTAGAAACTATGATTTTAGCGGTCATTCTTTGTTTTTCTCAGTGGGCAAGCGCGTCTATGACACAAAGTGAGGTGGCAAAGATGCTTCATCGCTATGAATCAGTGAAATCCATTGAGGCGTCCTTCACACAGGTCAAGACTTTGAAGGACATGAACATGTCCATTAAGTCCTCGGGTACGTTTAAAATAACGAGGCCCAATCAGATTCTGTGGAAAATTAAAGAACCTGCTCCGGTCAGTATAATCATTAGCGCACAAGAAATTAAAATTCAATCTGGCCAGGGAACGGGTGCCCAAACGGAAATTTATAAACTCTCTAGTTTGCCTTCCGGAAAAATGGCCAAGAGCATGAGCGGGCTCATGGCCTGGCTTAATTTAGATTCTAAGGAAATTTATAAAAACTATGACGTTACTTCTACTGAGAAAAACCAGTATGTTTTCACGCCAAAGGATAAGGATGCTCAAGGTTTTAAAACCTTGGGAATGACATTAGACAATAAAGGCTTCGTAAAAAAAATAAAAATGGTAGAGATTTCAGATGACACCATTGATATCGAATTTGGATCTCCGAAGATATGGTAGGATTTTTTTTAATTTTCTTCGCGTTAAATTCTTCCGCATCCTTAATTGACAGTTCA
>JBBQPV010000048.1:0-8983 GCA_038216925.1 Bdellovibrionia bacterium | reverse complement strand
GACGGTATTCCAAATATCTTAGGATTACAGAAAATGAGATTAAACGGATTTGCTAAAGTAGCCGAACTGTACACCATGCTCAAAGACCCGGAGAAATCAGAAATATTTTGGAGTCGCGCCCATGCTTGGGATCCCAAGGGAGTACTCGATCCAGAAATATTTTCACCAAAGAGTATTTTGAAAATGCGCAGCTTAAATAATTCATTGCGCATTCAAAATGTAAAAATCAGAGCTCCATTATTTTCCACAGTTTTTTGGAATGGTAAGAAACTTCCACCCTTTGAGAAATTCTATACATTGAAAGCCTTGCCAGGAAAGCATCAGTTGGCGGTTTTGGTTCCAGGAAGTCTGTGGCAAATTAAAAATTTTAATGTGCCTACAAAACCTAACCCAGAAATGTTTTTTCAGTTCACACCACAACCCATTGTGGACGGAGATTGCGGTAATCCGGTCTTAGCAAATTATACTTTGCCTCCAGGGACAAGATTGGTGGCAGTTTTTGAAAAAGCAGTTTGTTCCAGGGTTTATGACGGAAAATCCTGGTTTGATCTGCAGGGGCAGCCATTAGTGGCGCCTGCTAGCCCAGTGTCTGCAGAAACCTTACTTGGAGAAAATGTGACGTTAGAAAAGCAAAGCTGGCTTGGGAAAGCCGTAAAATCTTCTTGGTTTTGGCTTGGAGTTGGCGCAGTAGTCACAGGAACGGTGCTCTTGATTAAGAGTCAAGAGCCTGTCCCTGTTCCTACGCATACCAGTCGTTAGCGTCCTGGGAATGCGGTAGGTGAAGTGAGAGAATAGGGTGAGTAAGATTGTCCAATGGGTGAGGCACTTGCTGATCCACCGTAGACTGCGCTCAAGCCTTGATACTGGAGTTGTTGTCCGGAAGTGTACATGCGTGATGCCATTTGCATTCTTTGATAGTCATCTTGCTGAGAATAAAAACTTCCGCCCCCATTGTTCCAACCATTTTGACTTCCACCAAAACCGGCACCGCCCCAATTTCCCACATTAGCGCCAAGGCCAAATTGAGAACCTGGGAAGCCTCCGTTAAGTGCGTAAGGTGATCCTCCGCCAGCTCCGGCGTATAAACCTGCTTGTGCGCCAAATTGTGCACCGTTAAATCCGTAAGGTGAGCCCCCGCCAGCGCCAGCATAGAAACCCGCTTGCGCGCCAAACTGCCCGCCGTTTCCGTACATCGCGTAAGGATTGTTCATGGGAAATTGTCCCGCGCCCAAAGCGCCGGGCTGCATGAAACTATTAAATGGATTGACTTGGTTTCCACCGCCCATAAATCCAGGGCCGGCGTAACCAACGCCTGGAATATATCCCGGTGTGTACATCTGACCGTTTCCATACATAGGCTGCACAGGAAACCCTTGAGCTGCCCCAATTGTTTGTCCGCAACCAAATGCTCCCGCACCAACTCCGCCCATCACTCCGCCGTAAGAACCGCCGTAGGACATGGGATAGCCGTACATATTTGAAGCAAGACCTCCACCAATCTGCCCAATGGTGGGTAACCACGGGTTGGGTCCCGTTGGATAACCTAAGGATGCATTTCGGCGAGCGTTGCTCACGTTCACCGCGGCAGGAACTCCAACTTGAATTAAAGTTTGTAAAAGTGGGACCATGGTTTCAAAAGTACTTTTCTTACGTTCAACAACTCGGATTCCGCACGTACCTGTCGTACACCCGCGAACTCCACCATCACCAGCATCTTCATCGTCATCATCTGTGATGCCATTTTCCTTATTGAATTTTCTATCCGCTGCAATTTCTGCCTTACGAGTTTTTCTGGTTTCTTTTAAATTATCGGCGGCAAGTTTCATGGCCTCTTTTGCTCTGTCAAAATTAACTTTTGCGTCGGCCTCAGCTTTAATGAGTTTTGCTAATTTCTTTGTAGCATCTCTGCACGCAGTTTCAGCTTTAGCATCAGGAACTTTTGATAACATTCCCGCGCGGTAAGGTGATTCTGGAGATAAACCATCGGGATAAACACAGAGGGCGGACGCGTCTAGCACGTTGAGTCCCGCAAATTTAGTTGCTTCAAGGGCCTTTGAACATCGGCTAGCCTCTGCGGCTCCAGCGGGAAACGGACCATTGGGATCAGCGTTAGCTGTGATCTTGTCATTTCCGGGAGAAGGGTATGCGGGATATTTCGTTAAAAAATATGTTTGTTTTTTGTCATCGGGAGATCCCTGATATAGAGGATCACCAAATACAGACTGGCACTTAGTTGCTTCCGCAATTAAATCCACCGTTGTGCCGTTCATCGCTTTTGCTACAGCTCTTCTCTGAACATTTAATTCTCGGCTGGCTTCTTTCCAGGCTTTTGCGGCATCTTTATTGAGACCTCTGGCTTCTTTCAAATCATCGCGAGCTTGCTTCACATCTTCATCGTCGTCAATTGTAGCAGCGGCTTGCTGAGCGCCGAATTGGCAACCTTGACTCAGGGGAACAATTCCTGCGCCTTGGATGGCTTGGCCGGGGTCATTTGCTAAACTTTGTGGCACTCCGTAGAAATTGTACTGAGCGTGAAGTGGAATACTCAGTAAAAATAAAATTGAAAACGCCAGTAGCTTTTGACTCATCATGAATAGTGCTCCTCAATACAAGTATAGCCTTACAACAATCTTTTCGTCACGGACGTTAATAAACTGAAATCTAAAATGCATGACGTTGGTCGAGTTTTTCTAGACCTGAATCCACTCTGGCCTCGACTTGAAGAGTAATAATGCCGAGGGAAACTTCATGCAGCACTCGATTCTCATCGTAGATGATGAAAAAGACATTCTTGATGCCTTGGAAAGGCAGTTGAGAAAAGACTATAAAATTCTCAAAGCCACATCTGGAATTGGTGCTCTTCGCATTTTACAAAAAGAAAAAATACATCTCATTTTAAGTGACCAGCGCATGCCGGAAATGACTGGGGTTCAACTTTTTGAAAAAGCACAACTTGTGCAACCGGATGCAATTAGAATCTTACTTACCGGTTACACCGACGTTGATTCAGTTATTGCCGCAATTAATAACGGGCAAATTTATAGATACATCACTAAGCCTTGGGATCCATTGGAGCTAGACGTCATCGTAAAGCGGGCCCTGGAAAGTTATGATTTGAGATCTGAACTTAAAGAAAAAAATGAAAAACTGGAAACGGCTTACCAGGAATTAAAAACCCTAGATACTGCAAAAAGCCATTTCATGATTCTCATCGGACATGAATTAAAAACCCCTCTCACAACTATCACGTCTTACTTGTCTCTTTTAAAAGAAGAAGTGAAGGATAAAGATCTTCTAAAATATATTATGCGTATATCCCAAGGTACCGAGCGCCTCCATGAAATTGTTTTTGACGTTCTTGATTTACTCGCAGCAGAGACCGGTCAAATGACACTGAAGAAAAAAGAAAATTCTTTGAAGCCGCTCTTTGATACTCTTCAACATAGCTTTCTTGAGAGTATTCAAAAAAAATCTCTGACAATCAAAACTGATTTAAAAAGTGAGAAAGCCGTTTTTGACCAAATGCTTCTTTCTAAAGCGCTGACAAAAGTTTTCCACAACGCCGTGAAATTTGCCGATGAAAACTCGGTCATCAATATAACTTCTCAAGTGACTGAAAGAGCTAAGTTAGAAGTCAAAATAACAAATCACGGCCCGGCCCTCTCTGAAGACCAAATTCTTCATATTATGAAACCCTTTAATTTAGACGAGAACATCCTTAACCACAGTCAGGGAATGGGTTTGGGCTTAGCGGTATGTCAAAGTTTACTGAAGCATCATGGGTCAGAAATTAAAATTCAATCCGACAAAAACTCAACGTCCGTGGCATTTTTGTTGTAAACTTCCGGTTTCGGACACCATCTCCCATTTTATCCCTTAGGCATCGGTTTTTAAATTTGCATTTCTAGATACCGATGAACTTTCTTTTAAGTCTTTTACTTATCAATTTAAGTGCCTCCGGTACTTCTCCCATCCCCGCTTTGCAACTCATGGTGGGAGAACAACATAAAATTAAAAGTGTATTCCAAACAGCCACTTTAACTAATCCCTCTGTTGTCGCCCTCACAAAAACTAAAGGGGGTTATGTTCTCATTGGAAAAAAACCAGGAGAGGGTTTCCTAAAGTTAGGGAATGGCGCGTCTCAGAAAATAATAGTTTATTCAGCGAAGCTGGAGCTCCCCAAAAAGGAAGTGGACCTTATAATAACTGACGCTCCCGATTTATCAGTGGAGATGACACCACTGAAAATTAAAATCGGCGGGGCAATCAGCAAAGTTGACGAATGGACATCTATGGTGAGTGTCATGCATTCGTATCCCAAACTAATAGACTGGCAGCCACAGGCCACTGATGAAGTTTTATTAGTCATTAAAAATAAAATTGGCCAAGAATTTAAATCAAGGGGCATATTTTCCGCTTCCGTAGAGATTAAAAATCAAACACTCAGAATTTATGGCAGTTCTAAAAGTCCTAGCGATATTCAAACTGTGCAAGAAATTTCAAAAGAATGGGGATTGCCTGCCCCGGAGGCCACTTCGGCCGTGGAACTTCGCCCTATGGTGGAGATTGAAATTACAATTGCAGAAGTGAAACGCAATAGCTTTAAATCTTTAGGCCTAGTGTTGCCAGGAAGCTATTCGGCTACCATTCTCCCATCCCCCACATTAGGAAGTTTTGATACTCAATATAATCCCCTTAATATTTTATTTAAGGCCCAGTCTGACCAGCAAATGGGGAAGGTCATCGCAAATCCAAAACTCCTTTGTAGAAGTGGAGAAGTGGCCCACTTTATTGCTGGCGGGGAAATTCCAATAAAAGTAATGAACTGGAAAACAGCCGACGTCATTTGGAAAAAATACGGAGTGCTTTTAGATATTACCCCGGTTGCAGACTTACTCAATGGGATTTCCACTAAACTTGTGACAGAAATTAGCCTCATCGATGAAGCCCATAAGGTAGATAATATCCCAGGATTCTTAACTAACAGAATTGATACTCATTTTGACCTGCGTGGAGAAAAGACAATTGTTCTATCCGGTTTAATTAAAAATGAAATTGGCAGAGGTTCAACTGAAACTCCCCTTCTCAGTTCAATTCCTATTCTGGGTGAATTATTTAAAAGCAGAGATTACAAAGATAATAAAACTGAATTGATTGTCTTAGTGACGCCCAGAGTGGTCTCTCCCGATGGACCGCCAGGTCCTCCTCCCAATGAGTTCTGGAAAAATGACCTTTGAAAAATTAGTTCAAGAGACCTTAAATAACTTAAATGAAGAGACCTTAGAAACCACCATTAAAAACTTACTGGAGAAAAATCATCAAAGTGAAATAGGTTTTCAAAAAGACTGGAATCAAAGAGTTAGTGATGAGATTGACGGATTTGGACCTATTGAGAAACTACTTCAGGATCCAAATATTTCTGAAATCTGTATCAATGCCTTTGATCAAATCTTCATAGAATCAAGGGGACACTTAGGTCTTTCAGAACTTAAGTTTGTATCCCATCTTACCTATGACCGGTTTGTGAAACGTCTTTTGAATAAAATGAATAAAGTTGCGGACCAGCGACTCCCTCTAGCTGACGGGATGCTGGATCATTACACCAGGGTCCACGTTGCTCTTCCACCAGTTTCCCCTAGTCCTCGAGTCACTATCCGTAAACATATGGCGGTTTCATTTTCAATGGAGGATCTGGAAAATCTGAATATGTTTTCCCGTTCCTTAAGGTCGGAAATAGAAACCTGGCTCATGGAAAAAAAGAATATCCTCATCGTTGGTCCCACCAGCTCCGGCAAAACGACGCTACTAAGAAGTTGTCTCAAAACTTTTCCTATTACCGAGCGCCTAATTTCACTAGAAGACACAGGGGAACTGGGCTCTGTGGGGCCTCATCACGTGAATTTATTAACTCGGGTAGATCATGACGGCCTCGTGCCCACTATCGATTTGTCACTGCTTCTCAGAAATGTTCTACGAATGCGTCCGGATAGAATCATTGTAGGGGAAGTACGGGGGGAAGAGGCCGTCCTTCTTTTGGATGCTCTTGCTACCGGCCATTCGGGATCTATGTGCACTATTCATGGAAGTTCGGGAGCTGGGGGGCTGAAGCGGCTTGAATCCCTTGTGTCAAGGGCGTGCCCCCGTTGGGACTTAATGGCCATCCGGCAACTTATCTTTGACAGCATCGATGTGGTTATTTTTTGTGACAAAAAAAACGGTCTGAGAAAAATCTCTCAGACCGCGGTCATTTCCGGTATTGAATCCTTTGGGTATCTCTTAGATACCCAAGAATATTAAGCTGCCTTCGCAAGTCCTCCGGGACTTGAGACGGGCATCTCGTTTTCGTCGAGCTTAATGGCCCCGTTTCTCTCTAATTCACGGACCTTCTCCACAAGCTTAATATGAGCCGACTCTATTTCCACAGCGGTGGGTTTAAGTAGCTCTAACAAATTAATGACTTCTCTCTTTTTGATATCCCGCATGGTGTGAGTAGCGATTGAAAAAGCTTCGGGTGGGAGGCCTTTCAAAGCTACAGCAAGTGTGCGTTCTGAGAGTTGGGTGGTGGCTTCACTGACAAGAAGCGGATCCCACTTAAAGATTTTTTCCACTGTGAGGATTTTTGCCCTAATCATAGTTCCGAAATCTTTATCTTCCTGCATGATGGTATTAAGTAGTAGTTCTCGTTTTTTTGTAAGGCATGATTCAAGAAGTGAAAGCAATTGCTCCACACCGCCCGGTTTCTTATAGCGCACAAGCATCGACATATAACGTACCCCCCATGTACCAGCCCCCGCAAACTCCTGCCGCGTTTTAAGCTGGGTATAATCCTGCGCCGCCTTCCTGCTTGAAGGTCCGCATACTATACTTTCGGCTAAATGCCCCTAAACTTAAGTCCTTTGTAATGAGGAAAGCTTATGTTTCAAATAGGGGCGCCTGACCTTATTTCTGTAGGGTTTTCCAATAGCTATCTTTGGCACTCACCAAGGATTTTAACTGCTCAAGTTCCTTAACTTCCGCCGCATCTGATACTGAAGGGACCTGGTTGATGAAAACCTCGCTATTAATGCGTCTGTTTAATTTACTCCAAGTGTCCGTAACCCTTGAAACATCATGTTTAGTGTTGAGGTTTAATTCAGGATTTCGAAAGCCAATAGTTTGAACGCTTACTCGGCTTAGAATTTTTGCATCTAACATGGCAATTTCATCAAGCATGCTTGCAAACACAACTGCTCTACGGGCCTCACCTACGTATAAAAAATCACCGCTTAGTGCACTTGAGTCTAAGAGTTTTTCTTTCAAGAATAATTCTCTGAGCATAATAAAACCGTAAACAGAGCGAGGATAAAAACCTTTTATTTCCGTCGCAACAATCTGTCTAAACGTTGCAGGTGGAGTCAATCCAGCCAATGCTTCCAAGGCAATCAAGCGAGCTTGTTTTTCCCGGTCCATTTCGGCGTCTGACATGGCGGTTCCGTCCAGTTTTGTGGGAGGAACCTGCTCGTCTATACGTTTGAGCTGAATGTAAAATAATTGAACCAGTTCCGATGGATTTACTTCTTGAGCAAAGACTTCTGCGAAAGGGGCCATGTCGTAGGGAAATGGTTCAGTGTAAGCAGCGTTTTCTTTTTTCACTAAGTTTTCAAAAGCGACTTGCAATGTCTGCCGGTGCATTCCAACTATTGTCTTTTCCATTTTAATGGCCATCTCATCGGTTCTGTCATTGGTTCTTTTGATTTGGATATTAGTGTCATCCATTTTTCCACCCATATCTTTGGTGGCCTGCATGGCGTCGTTGGCGGATTTACATCCCACTAATACTAGAGCAATAGCTATGATTGTTTTTTTCACTTAGTTACCTCCTGAAATGATTTGCTGTTTTAATTTTTCTAAACCAGCATCACCGTTGGAAAGTTTTCCTAACCAAATAGATGTGATTTTGCGAGCGAGGCCCGGGCCAGAAATTTTAGCTACAACTCCGCTTGTGCCCTCGTAATACAATGTGTCTGCTACCCCTTTAACTGTAACAAAAGTAAAAGTCTTGCCATTAATAGCGGGGCCACCGGAATCAACTGCAGCTAAGAACTGCTGGATAGCGGGTTCAGAAACATTCACGCCATTTGCGCTGAGTGAATCATCAAAGGCGACTTTAATTGTATTTGCATCAACGTTTCTTAAAAACGTAAGCTGAAACACTACGGTTTTGACTGCGTCCAAAGAATCCAAGGCCTGCATGCCTTCCTGACTTCGAACAAACTTAGAAGGGTCACTGGTAAAAAGTTGCGCCACATAAACTTTTGCAACGGTAAATCTTGTTCTTAATCCTGCACCGACAAAACCCACAGCTTGGTTGCCACCTTCAACTTGAATGTTAGCGGTGTTTAAAAGGGGAACTGAAGTCCCGGAATAATTTGCGGTGGACACCCCACCTAGGACCAATTCTGCTGAAGCAGCAGTTGAGATTAAGGCAGTAAAAAACATGAGACCCAGAATATTTTTCATTTAACAACCCTCCTACCGGTTAGTACAATTTGCCGGAAGGTAGTCGAAATTACTGCTCTATGTCAAGTGAACTTAGCCTAATTTTGTTGTGCTTCTTTCAGGTTCACTTGTACGCTTACTCCTCAACATCATTAAGAGGAGAAAACCAATGAAAACCATTTTTACCAGTACACTATTGATTTTTGCTATGAGCTCGGTTGCGTACGCACATGACAAAAATAAAGCCGAAAATGATCCCAAGAAACAAGAAATGATGCAGGCATGGATGAAATACTCCACTCCCGGCCCAGAACATAAACTCCTTGCGGGTATGGCAGGAAAATGGAAGTACACCTCAAAGACTTGGGAAACTGCAGATTCTAAAGTGGAAGAATCCAGTGGAACTAGCACAATGAAAATGATCATGGGAGGTCGTTTTCTTCACCAAGAAGCCAAAGGTAAGGCCATGGGGATGAATTTTGAAGGTATGGGAATTGTTGGATAT
>JBBQPV010000047.1:0-9080 GCA_038216925.1 Bdellovibrionia bacterium | reverse complement strand
TGTTTTTCAAAGTGGTGTGTGGCTAAAACTCTATCTTTCCAAAGGATAACTACTTCTACAACTGTTCCCTGTCCTGCCTTTAGCGATTCTTTCAAATTAGTTGAAGAGTTGGGAGCATAGGTTCCTTTTGAAGATCGTTGGAAAGGAGCGGACGGAATATGAGTAGCCGCAGTGGAAAGTCCACCAACTCCCGGAGATGTATTTGATTTCGATTTTGCCGGAGGCGGAACTATTTTATTTTCTGACTTCGAAGCCTGGGCATTTTGAGCCGGAGGTGTATATGACGCAGGTTTTGACGGAGTTAACTTAGTGGTGATCGGAGTTGCCGCTTTGGGAGCTTGAACTGAAGCCGATGTGGCCTGAGG
Source organism: Bdellovibrionia bacterium (assembly GCA_038216925.1). Taxonomy (GTDB): domain Bacteria; phylum Bdellovibrionota; class Bdellovibrionia; order JABDDW01; family JABDDW01; genus JBBQPV01. The sequence continues at coordinate 8,715 of JBBQPV010000047.1, read as the reverse complement.
TTTCACCAATGGCTGCACAGGCGCAGATGGAGCAGGAGACGCCGTAGGCGTAGCGCCGCCTTTAAAAGGCTTAGGGATGCCAACGTGAAACTCTACTGTGCTATCACCAATTTTAAATTCGTCACCGGATTTGATTTCTGTCTCAACAATTTTTTCATTCTTAAAATACGTTCCAAACTCCGTACCCAAATCGCAGAGAAAATACTTTCCATCTCTGGTTTCAATCATGGCATGAATGGGCGCAGTTTGAGAGTCATTGACGGCCAGTGTGACTTCACCTTCACGACCAATGATAATTTGTTGGCCGCTCACCTGCTTCATTTCAACAGGCTTACCATTTTTGACAATTCTCAAAAAAATAGGTTGGTTTGTCATTTTTATTTTGCCTTCTCTAAGTCCTCAGATGTTTTTGTCATTTCCGGAATAAAATTTTCTCGCATCTTAATTAATTTTCCAAAATTGAATTGTTTTTTCTGAAGGAGATAAAAAAGTTCGGGCTTCTTCACACCGCCCTGAACAAGTTGATCTTCAAAATCAACATTAGTGCGCTTTTGTTTTTGTTGCCCGTACACATTTCCCTGAGGCCAAGCCACAAAAGCGAAGCAACCCAAAAATATGATCAGTGAGAAACAAAATTTAAGGAGTTTTTCTGTCATCGCTTCTCCTTGGCCTCTGCCTTCCTTGCAAGAGCATTTGCTCTCTCAAGTATAGCAGGTTCTCGAGCTACAAAACGCAATTTGTTCAGAATTTTTAGAGCTTTACCGTTGTCTTTTTTATTTTCAACCAGGAGCACCGCATAATTCAAAAGCGTCACTGGATTGTTCTGATCTTTTCCTAATGCTTTCTCATAAGCATCTTCCGCCTCAGAAAATTTACCTGCCCCACGTAGTGCAAAACCTAAATTTGTGAGAGTCTCTGGACTTTTGTCTCCGTTATTTACCGCGAGCTGTAACTCGTTAGCGGCATTTTGATAATTCCTGTATTGCAAATAGATTGTTCCCAAGTTTGCGTGGGCAGCGCGATTGGCCTGGTCAAATTCGGTGGCTTTTTTAAAGTTCACTAAAGCCAAGCGCAAATTATCAGATTTTAATTCTATGACTCCCAAATTATTAAGAGCGTTTGTATTTTGGGGATTTTTGGTCAATTGTTTAGATATAAGCATCCGAGCCAAATCTAATTTTCCCTGATCTATCGCCATAACTGTGAGTCCATTTAAAGTTTTGGCATCGTTAGGATTACGGGCTAATATTTCAGCAGCCACGTCATTTGCTGATCTGTATTGTTTTGCTTTCATGTTTTCACTGAAGCGCCTGTATAAATCAGCACTGGGGGCCTGTCTGATTGACTTTTTATTAGGATCTTCATTTTTGTCATAAAATTCGTCGCCCTGCTCTTTATCAGGACCTTGCTCTAAATCACCCTTTGATTTTCCCGCAGGTACATCCGCCTTTTGAGAAGGGCTAGAACACGCTGTCAGAGCCGCTAGCACACAGGGAAATAATAATAATTTGGCATAATAAAATTTCATTTAAATCCCCTTGTCATCAGTGCGGATCACCGAGATGACAGATTCTTTTGGTTCAGCAAATTTCTCTGGGTCTTTTTTCGCCATCACATCCAGAGCAGTTTTAGTCCACTGATTATAGTAGTTAATTTCAAAACTCTTATTGATTGCTGCAACATAATTCTCTATGGCCTTTTCTTGAAGGGGCCTTGCCACACCATCAACGCCTTTTTTGTAAGCTTCCATTTCCTGGGCGTTCAAGTCTTTTGGCAAAGGCGCACCGTAGATTGCGCTACTCATGTGATCATATGCCTTACCCAGGGTGGCTAAAGAGGCAATGACCATGTTTCCTTCGTCATAGCGAATCACATCAGCCAAATTTTGATTCAATTTAGTAAGGAGGCCTAATTTTTCTTTTACAACCTCGCCTTGTCTTTTTGGATTGGCGGGAATTCGGAGGGCCACCAATTCCGCATAAATCTTTTCCGTGAGATGAAATTTTGCTTCCGCTGCCCACATGAGTCCTACGTTTTTGCCTTTAGCCGCAAAATTTTTCTGGACGCCTACCGTTCTTGCGTAACCCTTTTCAGCTTCGGTGTTATTCCCTCTATGACCATTTAACTCAGCAATTTTAAAATAACTCTCTACAATTTTCTCGTAGTCGTCATCACCGGAGTTTACGTATTTTTCATAATACTCTTGGGTGATTTTAAAATGTCCTTCTTTTTCATGAATTTTTGCTATGGTGTACAAAACCTGATGGCGATCTCTTTTCTTTGAAATCTGATAATATTTATCATAGTCACCAATTGCTCTATTATATTCCTTCTGACTTTCCCAGATAACGGCAGCATTGTAGAGAAGATCCGGAGTCACCTTATCTTTTGGATTTTCTTTTGCATACTTTTCAATTAGTGCTGCTGCTTGTTCGTATTGACTGGATTGTTCATATAACCGCGACAGGAGCAGAGTTGTTTTTTGTTTTAATTGTTCGTTCCCTTTAGGCGGCGCGCCTAAAACTTTTTGGTACATTGAGATAGCTTCAGCAAACTTATACCCTCGCTCATAATTAATTCCTGCATTATACGCAGCCGATACCGCTAAAGCACTGTGAGGATAATTTCTTGAAAAGTCATTGAAGCTTTTAGCACTGGCCTCATAACTCTTAGAAGTCTCAAGTTCCTGAGCTTTTTTAAAACTCGCTTTTTCCACTAGATCCCGAACATCAGTTTGAAAGCCCTGCTGCGTGAGATCACTATTTCTCATCAGAGCCAAACCCTCTTTAGACAAATTGTCATAATCTTTTCTAATATTATGAATATCTAAAATGAGATTGGCTGAGTAAACGGCATAAGGAGTGCGCGGATTTTGGATTATGATTTGTCTGAAAAGCCTGAGCGCTTCATCAAAATGGTTGAAAGAGTAATTAAGTCGCCCGACTTTAAATTTTACATCTACAGCTTTTTCCCCTCTAGGAAATCCATTGATGTACTTTTCCCCGGCGCTTACAAATGCTGTTTCAGCTTCTCCGAAAGGAACTGGTTGCAGATTTTCACCAACCATTTCTTTAATCTGGGCATCAGACTTTAAACTTTTCTCTAAAGATAAAAGAGAGTTTAAAACCGCAAGCTCATAATATTTTCCATTAGGTTCTTTCTCAACAACGTATCGGTATTCTTTGCACGCATCCGCATACTCATTAATTCCGTACAGCAATTCTCCAAAAAAGAAGTGCATTTCCACGGCCTTGGGAGAATCATTAAACTTACTCAAATAGAGGTGATAGGCTTCCTTTGCCTGAATCATGTCAGGTTTTTTAGCGCTATTCTGCGCATTTTTATGCAGCAGCAGCGTATAGTTTCTCAATGCTGATTCCCGTAGAGTATAGGCGTCATCCATTAATTTTTTATTTGCTATGTTGTCGTGGGCCCATTCACTTTCTGGTCCGTATTTGTCAATCCAAGTATACAATTCTTGTTTATAAGTAGACTGGTTTTTACTTGTCGAAAAGTTTTGAACAATTTGGTATTGATAATCAAATGCTTTAGGTCCAACTGGGTCATGCTCAAGAAGTTGCTTGTATAGAAATTGGGCTTGTTCTTTTCTGCCTTGATCACTGTACAGATACGCAAGTTTTTCCAACATGGGGTAACGTGCTGTTTCACCGCCAATTTGAGCAAAATATTCGCTGGCGGTTTGATAGTTCCCCACCTCACCATAGAATAGCACGATATCTTTCAAGGCCTCACTGCCTAAACGGATGCGACTGACGGCTTTTCTACCGGCTACGTTGTCAGAATTTTGAGCACCATTTCTGCTTAACCTGATAACTTCTTCAAGGGTTTTAATTCCGTCGGCAGGCTTTTCAAGTCTAAATTGGCACCAAGCCATTTTATAAAGTGCAAAAGTGTAGAGTCTTGCTCTACGGTTCTTAAGTACTTCTCTGTAGGCTTTGTACGCCTCACGCCACTTGTTATTATCAAAGTAATATTCTCCCAAAGCAAAATTTGCTTCGCCAATATAGGGAGACTGCGGAAAATCTTTGGTGAGTTTTTCGTAGTAGTAAACGCCTTTTTTTAGTTGGTCCAGCTCTATGTAATTGTAACCAAGAAAAAATAGTGCCTGATCTAGGCGATTATCCTGAGGATAATCTCTCAAAAACCATTCATAAAGTTTGATCGCCTTTAAATTATATTCCCTTGCCTTACTTAAATTTAAAACCGGCTTAGGTCCTTTTTTTTGCAAATGCACACTGATTTTTTTATCAAAATCATTTTGAATTCGCATTTCAATGTATTTTGCTTTTTCTACATAGAGCTCAGCAAGCCTTAGCCATAACTGACCACGTTTATTAGATTTAGCGTATTTCTGAGACAGACTATAAAGCTCGTTGATGCCTTCATCTGTGATTTGTTCTAGTTTTTCTTCATCGGTGCCAGTTTCTTTAAAAAGTTCGCTGCTCTTTGGGGGCTTAACTTCTGTCATGGGGACAGTGGTCATTCTGGTTGTTTGCGCTTCCGGAATGGCTAGAGCTTTCTTTTGAATGGCTACGTTTTTCCCGCGGCCAGAAGAATCAATGGACTGTAAAATATCTCCCACAGTACGTTTCTTTTTTCCTTGAAGAACCTTCACATGCACCGGCTTCTTTTTCTTTTTAAGAGAATTAGAATCCGCTGCCCGCGCGTTTCCGTAGGCACTTAAGATAAAAACTGCAAGGAGTGGAACCATTTTAAGATTTTTCATCATTCGCAACCCTGAGTTCCCAAATAATGATAATCGCCAATTTCATCCAGCCAGTACTCTCCGGAGAACGGCCAGTATTCAAAACCGTTTTGAATATAGAAATCTCTGTTATTGCCATCATCGACGTGAGCCGTCTTTAGGCCCTTCCCTTGAATTTTTTTCTTGAGAGCCTCTTTTTTGCCATTAAGCATTTCATATTTTCCAAAATTGTATTGTTCAAAAAGATCAGCGAGCTCTGCCTTCATAGAATCCATGTGAGCTTTCACAATAGTTCCGGCTACTTTTTGACTGGTCTCAATTCTCCCCTTTAAAATTTGCTTGGAGTAAGCACCCACAGGAGCACGACGCCAAGTGGCCGATTTCTGGTCAACTGCACGACTTTCCCCTCTAAGCTTACTCAAATATGTGTAAGTGTGTTTGAAGTCTCCCTCTTTCATGATGTCTCTGGCAATGAGGAAGGGGATCTTATAATTTTTTCTGGATCCCACATCTGATTTCAATGTGTCGAAATTCCGAATCATTTTTTCAATTTCGTTAAAATAGGGAGCAGGTTCCGTATTAAGGGAAGTGAACTGATCTAATTTTGTCTGCACAGGCTGATAGATCTTTTCAAAAAGACCTAAAGTCTTTTCCATTTCGTCATATTGACAGATGTACAAGTAGACAATTCCGCGGAGAAGAATGGATTCCGGTAAATAAAAATCTTCATAATAGGGAGAGTGCAGGGAATGAAGATTACTTAACACAGACCTAAAATGCGCAGCCCTCATATGAGCCCAACTTGATTCAAAAAGAGAATCATGCCAAATTTCCGTGTCTCTTGGCACTTGTCTGTAGAGATCTATTGATAGGTCAAATTTCTTTTGTTGATAGGCAATACGCGCCATACCCATAACAGCAGCCACTCTGTCGGTGTCTGTGATGCCGGAATCTTTTCTTTCCTCTGCAAGGTCTGTGAACGCTTTCATGGCACCGTCTAAGTTGTTTGCTTTTGCCAGGGCAAGTGCATCTAAATATTTAGCTTTGGGATAATAAGGTGATGTCTGTTGAACTTTAGAAAGATTTTCCGAGGCCGCGTCGTACTTTTCTTTCCGCATTAGAAATTCACCTATACGGTACCGGAGCATGTCTTGGTTGGCCTTAGGGAACTCATCAACGTTGACTTTTCCGATGGCGTAATTCAAAAGAGTATCGTCATTAAGTTCGTCCGCCACCAACGATAGTTTTTGTAAAGATTGCCTGACATATTTTGAATTATTGGCCCGAATAACATCAACAAACTGGAAAGCCGCTACCTGATACATTTTCATTTCATAAAACATCAATCCCAAAATATATTTTATGCGAGATCTCTCTTCAAAATATTTAGGATTTCTAGAAAGATTAAATAGAATCCGACTAGCATCTTCATAATTTTTTTGATTCGCAAGTGAAAGGGCGCGCTTTAATTCCGGATCATCTTTAAGTGCCGTAGATATGGGGGCATTTCTTGTGGGAAGAGGTGCTTTCCTGGCTTGAGGGGCGGGGGCTCGCCTTGCCTTTGTTTGCGCGGCAAAACCAAGGCCTCCCATAACAAAGCCACCTACGATGAAAATACCTATGAGTTTTTTCTTTTTCATCATCATCTGTATTCAGCTCCTGGAAAAAAGAAACACATCCCAAGGGTTGCGTGCAAGTTCGAATATGTTCCTGTCGCCCCTGTTGCACCGGTTGCGCCTACTTTAGTGGTGGACTGATAGCCATACCAGCTGACGTCCAACCGGACGGCCATGGATTTATTGAGGGCAAACATTTGTCCAGCCCCAATATGGGCAGTTGGAGGCGATGTGTTTTGATTTGTAGTAGTGATTCCACCGCCCACTGAAAAATAAAAATCAAAGGGGATTATGGATTTATTCATCCAACCAATTTTTCCATAAACAGGCACCCATTTGAAATCTCCTCCATAATATGCGGTTGGAGTGGCGAGGGCCTGAGTTGCCACGTTTCTCTCATTTTGTAATTCAGTGGTTACGGTTTTACTGGAACTTGAAATGAAAGTTCCAATGGCCTCAAGGCCGTATTTTTCTGTGAAGTAGTAACCCAAACGACCACCGTAAACAAAGTCGCTGAAAAAGGCGTCGTTTAAAATAACTCCACCGTTAACAAAGAACTCAAATCGATTAGTTTTAGGTAAAAATCTTTTACTGATCACAGCTATGTCACTGAATGGCGCCAAACTTCCCAGGCCAGCTAAATCCGCTTGTGGTGCGCTTTTTCCTCCAGGCTGAGGGACTTGGGCCTTTTGAGTGTCCTTTTTTGGCTTCGCCGGTTCAACTACAGTACTCTCGTAGCTGCTGTCTTCTTGTACTGCATTATTTAATTCAAAGGGGATTTCTTCCTCTGCAAAAGAGCGGATGGCTGGCAATATGAGAATTGCCGCTAAAATAATAATTTTAAAATTCTTTACTCTACCCATGACGCCCACATCCTTGTTGCATCAAAATTAATTACAAACTCGGCAATAAATAAACAACACCAAGGGTCACCATTAAATTCGTAAATAACTTCTTACTTGGTGTCACCTGAACAATATCATTTTGTTGATAAAAGAAAGCTTTGAGATCAGCTTTTATTCCAAAATTTCTTGTAAAAAATAATCTCTGATTTAGACCGCCGGAAAACCCAAATCCAGAGTCACTACCTGCTGCAGAAGTTAGTCCAACAAACCCTGCGCCTAACGTTCCAGAAATAGTCATGTTCATTACACCTTGCTTAGTTAAACTGATTTTTCCGTAGTAAGGAGTAAATTCATATTCCCCAAAAGCAAAATATTGGAGAACCGGAGAGGCATTAAATGGAATTGTAGATCCGCCAGGTAAAGTTTGAATTTGAGCTACATATTGAGACTGTTGAGTAATGTGGTAAGCACCAACAATGCCCAAAGCATGGAATTCGTTCAAGTGATAAGAGACTCCACCGCCTAAGGGATAAGTATTGAAAAAGGGATCATTAAGAGTTGCACCTACGTAGGCTTCTAATTCTACCCGCCCAGAGAAAGGCACAAGTTTTCTTTTAACCGCTTCTGGTTGGTCAAATACAGGAAGTACACTTTCCCGAGCTAATTCTTCTTCTTTAAATTTAATTGTTTCGGCTTTGGCAATGCCACTTATGGTTAAGACCAATGCCAAAAGAAAAATATGCCTCATGATGTTTTCCCTCGTTGTACGCGCATACACTGAAAATTATTACAGATTTTGCTTTTAAAAACCAGCGATGGAGTAAGATCAAGACTTTAGTCCTAGCGAACTCTAGCCTTAAGAAGGTCTTGCATGTGGATGAGTCCCACAGGCCTTTTACTTTTTGGTTCAACAACAAACAAACTTTGAATAGCAAATTGTTCCATGAGGAAAAGAGCCTTCTCTGCAAGTTCATCGGCAAAAATAGTTTTTGGCGCCTTGCCCATAATATCCTGCGCCTTTTCTTGAAGTGGATTAACACTTTTATCCAGTCGTCTCCTCAAATCGCCATCGGTTATGACGCCAAGAAGTTCTCCGCTTTCATTCATCACTCCACAAACACCGCGCACATCGCTGCCGGTCATTTTTGAAATGACTTCTTTCATTCCCGTATCTGGTCTCACCAAGCCTATTTTTTCAACAGAGTGCATGAGGTCTTTAACTCGGGTTAAGAGCCTTCTTCCCAAACTTCCACCGGGATGAAACTGAGCGAAGTCCTCCATGCCAAAACCCCGTTTTGTCATCACAGACACAGCTAAAGCATCTCCCATGGCCAAAGCCGCCGTAGTACTGGCTGTGGGGGCGAGGGCCAATGGACAGGCTTCCTCTTTAATACTCACATCAAGATTCACGTCACTGGCTTTTGCTAAGGTTGACTCAGGATTTCCGGTTAGAGAAATGAGTTTCAATCCTTTTCTTTTAATAAAATTCAGAAGATCTTTGAGTTCGTCCGTCTCACCTCGGTAAGAA
>JBBQPV010000046.1:0-9096 GCA_038216925.1 Bdellovibrionia bacterium | reverse complement strand
TCCTCAATCATTTTATTAAAAGGAATTTCTTTTTGATCTTTAGTTTTCATGTCTCTTAAAATACCAACGCCTTTGTCCATTTCTGTTCCACCCAAAATAATCACATATTTAGCTTTGAGTCTATCGGCTCTCTTCATCTGGGATTTCATGCTTCTGGCACTGTGATCAATTTCAACTTTAATTCCCGCCGAACGTAGTTCGCTGGCCAATATTAAGGCTTGATCTCGCCCTTTTTCGTCGGGCACAACAAAAAATACAGTAAGCTCAGGCCGGAATTTTTCCAGGTCATCACCCAAAAGGAGGACCAATCTTTCCACTCCACCGGCGTATCCTATAGCAGGGGTTTTAGGTCCATCCAACTGTTCTACTAATTTATCATAACGGCCGCCACCGCCGATGGCGTTTTGCGCGCCAAGATCCTCAGAGGTTATTTCAAATACCGTCCGGTTATAGTAATCCAGGCCCCTCACTAGGTTTTTATCCAACGTGAAATTTACTTTTAATATTTGTAGGTCTTTTTTGACACTTTCAAAATGTGTGGAGCATTCTGGACACAGGTGGTCCACCATGGAGGGTAATTGAGACACGATTTCTTTATCTTGCGGGTTTTTACTATCAAAAATTCTCAGTGGATTTTTTTCCAATCGATTTTGACTTTCTGGAGAAAGCTGATCTTTCTTACCTTGAATTAATTCTACAAATTTTTTCAAGTAAGGTGGACGACAAATCTCACAGCCTAAACTTGAAACCTTTACAGTCAGGTTCTTCAGATCAAACTTTTTATACATTTCAAACAACATGTAGATTACTTCTGCGTCCATACGTGGCTCCGCCACCCCAAAAACTTCAAATCCATATTGATAGAATTGTCTGTAGCGCCCCTTTTGTGGACGCTCATACCTGTACATTGGTCCGAGATAATATAATTTTTGGACGGGATCCGTATTCAGTAGATTTTTCTCAATCAATGCGCGGACTACTGACGCGGTGTTTTCAGGTCTAAGTGTCAGACTCTCGTTGTTTCGGTCATTGAATGTGTACATTTCTTTTTGCACAATGTCTGTGGTGTCGCCGACGGTTCTAGTAAACAACGCTGTGTACTCCACTACGGGAGTTCTGATTTCGCTAAATCCAAATGTTTCTAATTGTTTTTTAATGACATTTTCAACATGGCGCCACGCAAAACTTTGTGGCTCAACTATATCGTTCATGCCTTTGATGGAAGTAATTTTCATATAGTCCGATCACAATACACGTAGCCAGTCAAAGGTGTCAAACTGCTTGATACCTTAAGGAAAATGCCTTATAAATATGATCTATGCCATCGTTTAAAGTTGAACATGAAACTAAAATGTCCGCCCAAGAAACTTTTGATAAAGTATGCGATTACCTTCAAAATAGCGAAGGTCTGAAAAAACTGGATAGCGCTTTGAAATATGACTTTGATAAAGCAGCTAAAACTGGCCATGTTAAGGGGTCAAAGTTTGAATGCTCAATGAAGGTTGTAGGATCTCCGACTAAAGTCGTGCTAGATATTTCAATTCCCTTGTTGTTGACTCCGTTTAAGTCCACCATCGAGAATAATCTAAAAGAAAAAATGTCCAAAATTCTCGGTTAAGGAATTAAAATGCCTACAAAGAAAAAGCCGAAAAAATCCGTGAGGACTGACCTCGCACCAGAAGACCCAACTGAACTGATAGACGACAGTATTGATAACAGTCTTGTCATTGCCGACCCTCTCCACAAGTATTTATCAGAACTACGTAAGTATCCTCTCCTGACTAAAGAAGCTGAACATGACTTGGCCATCAAAGTGCGGGAGCAAGGAGATAAAAAGGCTGCGGAAACTCTTGTTACTTCCAATCTGCGATTTGTAGTTAAAATTGCTGCTGAGTATTCAAAATTTGGTGCCCGAATGATTGACCTCATACAAGAGGGAAATGTTGGACTTATGCACGCGGTGAAAGAGTTCAACCCCTACAAAGGTGTTAGGCTTATCACCTACGCAGTTTGGTGGATTCGAGGTTACATTCAGGAATACCTGATGAAAAATTATTCCCAGGTAAAAATTGGAACCACTCAAGCGCAAAAGAAACTTTTTTATCATTTAAATAAGGAGAAGGCCAAACTGGATGAGTTTGGGGATAAGCCGTCCACTAAACTTTTAAGCACCAGATTGGGTGTGACAGAAGATGAAGTTCTGGAAATGGAGAAAAGACTTTCCGGCCACGACCTTTCTCTAGACGCTCCTCAAGGGACAAATGACGAATCTAGCGCCCGTACTTTTTTAGATAACCAAACTGACGCCACTGTAAAGGGACCTGACGAGGCACTTGCTGCCAATGAAGAGCATGTGATTTTTCAAAGGGAAATTAAAAAGGTCATCAAGCTTTTAAATGAAAAGGAAGTCTATCTTCTCCAAAACCGCATCTTAGGAGACCCTCCCCTCACCCTCCAAGAAGTTGGGGACAAGTTTAAGATCAGCAGAGAAAGAGCCAGGCAATTAGAAGAAAGGGTTATCTCTAAGCTTAAAGAGCATTTCAAGAAAGCCTTCCCAGACTATAAAATTAATTTACCTGAAGATTAATTTAACCTAGAATTTAGCAATGAATGATAAACCGAGGAAAACGGAGCAGGACCGAAACGCATTTCGGGTCAACTTACCAGAAGACGGTATTTCCGCAAAATTTAATATTCAAAGAGTAGATAATGTAGAAGTTAAAATGGCCGGGAGGATAGCCAACCTTTCTGCTGGAGGCATGGGACTTGTCACAACAGATAATTTGAAAGTAGGTGCTGCCATCAGCGGGGTGATTGTCATAGAACATCATAAACCAATTGAGGTTTCCGCAAATGTTGTAGACGTGCGGACTCAGCTGAATTTACAAAACAAAGAAGATTTACTCAGGGCTTGCCGCTTCACTAACATGACAGCGACGTTGGATCAAAAAATAGCGGCACTTGTCAATGATCTTCATAGAAAACTCTACACCAGATACAGTAAATAAATTTATTTAGGGAACTTTAAATATGCTGCGCCCAAAGGACTGGCCACAGTAAGAGTGACTTGTTGCTCTAGAGTTTGGGAAAGTGGTAGGGGGAACACAATTGTATAGGGTCGGCTCCAAGAATTTAAGTATGGATACTTGTCATTGAGTCCGATTCTATTATCAAAGACTCGTTTGACAATTTTTGGAGTAAAGCGCTTTCCGCCCACGTCCAAAAAAACGTTCCAGAAACTTTTCTGCTTATCTAAATCATTATTTGAATCCTTATCAGTATAAAGCGCCACAAAAAATGTGGTGGAATTTTTTGTTTCATCCATGACTGCCTGATCTGCGGTGGTGTATTGCTCGGCAGTGCGGTGGATCTTCTTTGCTTCCAGGTAGCTTTGTTGATGAATAACATCAGGGGCAAGGAGTGTGGCTGCAACTTGAAAACTTGAAACTACTCCGCTGTACACTTTTGCGTCACTGCTCCAATGATCCAGCACCTGATTGTAGTTACCTTCAGGGGCAGTCACTCCTTCAATTTCATAAGAATTTGTGGTGGCACAGGAAGTTAAAAGTAAGATCGACACCAAATAAATATACGATTTAAATTTCATTATTTAATTTAATCCCAACTGCTGAATAGGGGCAACTTAATTTAGTATCATTTCTCTGGTCACCACTGCCTCAAACGGTAAGCCTGAAGTCTTAATATTCTCCCCGCCCCCCTCTTGCCGATCCACCGCTGTGATGACCGCCTCAACTTTTAAACCACCCATGCGAGCTCTTTCAACACTTTGAAGAGTGGATCCTCCCGTTGTGACAACGTCTTCAACGATAATAATAGAGTCACCTTGAGAAAAATTTCTCATTCCCTCAAGCCAAGATTGGGTGCCATGGGTTTTCGGTTCCTTTCTAATATAAACCGCAAACAAGGGGTCTGCCCAATCGTGGGTTAACATTGAAACACCTGTAGAAATTGGGTCGGCCCCCATGCTGAGCCCTCCCACGCCTTTAATATTTAATCCAGATTTTCTGAGGTGTTTCACCTTCTCTGCTATCAAATGGCTGAGGAGCCAAATCCCTTTGGGGTGTAATAGAGTATTTTTCATGTCTATGTAGAAATCACTTTTTTTTCCTGACGCCAAGGTGACGTCACGTTTTTGATAACTCAAAGATCTAATGAGTTCCACAAGTTCTAACAGCTTAGGATCAGCTTTCCAATTCACCGCGTTCTCAATTCTGGTTTAACCAATCAATAAGGTCCGTAAACACTTTTTGCCGACCCACTTCATTGTAAACCTCATGGTAGTATTTCTCGTAAACAATAATCTTCTTTTTATTTCCAGGTATTAAATTGAAAAATCTCTCCGCCTCTGGACGGCTCACAACTAGGTCTTCACCGGCAACCTGATATAAAACTTTTTCCGGCATTTTATCTACGTTTTTAAAAACAAATTCGATGGTATCAAGCATGTTAATGAACAATGAAGTACTGATGCGGTCATGTCTTAAGTGGTCTCTTTCATAAGACTTTATAACCTCAAAATCGTGAGAGAGGTTTTTGTTTGGAATTTCATTATTTAAAGTCATGTTGGGCGCGACTTTAGATAAAAATCCGGCACTCTTTTTTTTCCATGCAGGAATATCTACCGTCACGCCCAAAAGTGGCGAACTAAAAATCGCCGCCTTTGCTCCTGTTAAGCCATTACGAATGAGAAACTTTGTCAGCACAAGGCCACCCATAGAATGCCCTAAAAGAAAAATAGGACTTCCAGGATGCATGGCTTTGACCGCCTGTATGAACATTTTTAGATCTAAAACAAAGTCATCAATACTTCCGACGCCCCTATTTCCTTCACTCTTCCCATGTCCTCTATGATCAAACATCGTAAGCTGGTATTCGTGAACACCAATGGCTTGGGCTAAAAAATTATAACCAGCGACGTGCTCCCCTAAGCCGTGCACTCCGATCACCACGGCTTTGGGCCTGGTTGCGGGCCAAGTTTGAAAAAAAAGCTCAGTGCCATCAAAACTTCTGAAGACACCTTCTTCCACGGAATTGTTCATGTTGCTCATATTGTCAGGGGTCTGGACTTCCGTCAAGGGTTGGAAGGTCTAGAACAAATCAAAAAACGCAGTCATCTCTTATAAATAACTCATTTTGGTCCGAACAGTATTTATGGGCGCGCGCATCTTGATAATCACCTTGTTTACTATTTTAATTGGCCTAAACTCTACCGTTTATGCCCAGGCCATCGATGAAAAAAAAGATGATGGACACGTTCCAGGAAATTTCCGAGCACAAACTAAAGAAGCAAGCTTTGTATGTGGGCCATTTTTGCCCAATCAGATTGCGGGTATAACTGAACTCATGGCTCTTTGCGGAGGACGCTTCGGGATTAAAATAAATCAAAAAACGTTTATGGAAACCATGATCCTCTCAGGCTCCGGAAGGGGTCAGCGCTATCTCATGGGTTCTGCTAGTTTTAGAGCAGATGTTGCCTATGAAGACATCATTGCCTCCGCATACCTTGGGGCAGACATCCATTATCCTACAGCTCCAATTTATGATTCGGCGGGGTTGGCGACTGGGGAGACCACTTCGATTTATTTTGGTGGCCACGTGGGAGGCGCTATGTGGGCCCAACTTGGAGACTCTACGTATTTTCGCACAGACATGAAATTTAATTTGAGCCCAGGTACTTCGCTATTCATAGGATTTAGTTTGGTGCTGAGGTTTGATCCGGGATCAGATCAAGAGAATGCGGGTCCAAATCAGCGATGACCAATTCTTTTTTCCGCAGCTGGATAATTTCAGCTTCTTGAGATTTAGGAAGAACTACGACTGGTTTTATCACTTCCCAATCAAAACCTTTTTTACTTAGTGCCAATGCATAAAACTCTAGTTGTCTGGTGACTTTTTCCGACAGTGCTGTTGTCAAAGATGCGGCACTCTTGTAATCCACAATCCAAACCTTTCCATCGACCTCACCCCACAAATCAAGCCTTCCGGAATAAACCCGTCCATTATTTTTAAATGAAAAACTCCATTCGGAAAATCCATTATTTATGATGCTTTGTAATGGAGGGTTTTTCATCGCAAGTGTCTTTCTAATCACCTCGGGGTCAATTTCATTTTTTAAACCAAACCGCTCTTCCGCCCGACGACAAATCAACTCCAAACTTTCATCTGGAAATCGTTTAATTTCTTCAAAAACATAGTGAAACGCGACGCCGAATTGTTGTGCTTTAATAAGAAAAGAAAGATCTATATTTTTTTCGAAACTGGGTTTTGGGAAAGTAATTGGCGCCGGCTTTTTAAATTTCAACATTTCAGATGAGTCCCATGATTTGGCGGGAGACATATGATCGCCGGCAAAGTTTTTCGAAGGAGGAAGTTCAGACCAATTTTTGACATTGTAAATATTCTTATGATCGCCTTCTGATAAATCGATGGTTAGACTGGCCATCCAGCTGATCTCTGAAAAGCACTCTTGAGAAATAAGTGCCAGTCGCTTTGCGGCCCTTGTTACCGCTACGTAAAAGAGTCGGTGGGATTCGGCTAATTCCCGTTCAGTGCGTTTTTCTTTGAGCTGCTTTAACGTAAGGGGAGATATTTTCTCCTCCGAGTCATCTGCTAAAACTTGCACTGCCCAAAGTCCCGATGGGGATGTCTCTAGAGTTTTATGTTGGACTCGGGGTGCGTCCCCGCAATAGGGCAAGATCACACAGATAAATTTTAATCCCTTACTTTTATGGATAGTCATAATGTTAACTCTTCTTGGTTCCACAAAACTGGCGGCCTCGGCCTCTTGACCGCCGTCATCTACCTGCCTCCAGGCTTGGAGAATAAATTTGGAGGCAGAGAAACCGGGCTGGGTTTCTTGCCTTCTCAATTGAGAAACAAGTTTTCTTAAATTGGCCTCTCTCTTTCCACTGGCGTCGTGGATGAGGCAATATTCAAACAAACCTAATCTCTGTAGGACAGATTCAAAAACAAAACTCAAGGGATAAAGGTGAAACTGAGCCAAGGTTTCTCCAAGAACGCTTAATGCAAAGTATTTACTGATCATTTCTTTTTTATGATTAAAAATCCAATCCCAGAGGTTATCACAGGGAGCCGTCGCACTTGCCTCTTGAGCAGCATTTAATATTTCTTGATCTGGAATACCGGCCCAAGGAGATCTCAATACCGTTACAAAAGACTCATTGTCAGAAGTGTTGATGATAAAACTCAATATAGATAAGGCATCCCAAACTTCTCGTTTGTCATAAAAACCACCGGTGGTGTGGATAAAGACGGGGATGCTGGCTCGATTGAGTGAATGGGCGATGTCTCGGGCCTGTGTATTAGTGCGCACAAGTACGGTTATGTCTTGAAAACTAAAATCACTTTTTATCCACTCATTTATCTGATGAATTATGATGGAATGATCATCTACATTTTCCGTACGCAAATGAATTTGCGTTAAAATTTTACCAGAGGGCACGCCGCTGCTTTTAAGGGGCGGAAAAACCAGGTTCATGAATTCAAGTAAATCGGCTTCACTTCTATAATTCTTATCAAGAGCACTTATCTGTCCGCCTTGGTCATGAACGGCCTTTTTTGTGTCTTCAAAAACGTTTTGGTCTGCCCCTCTAAAAAGATAGATACTCTGCTGAGGGTCTCCCACAAAATAGGCATTCCAAGGATCTCTAAATAGACTAATTAAAAGTCTTTTTTGCAATGGACTCGTGTCTTGAAACTCATCCACAAACCAAAAATCATAATGGGACCTTATTTGGATTTTTACTTTTGGATACTTTTCAACTAACTCGTTGAGCAAAAATTCCAAATCGGAGAAACTAAGCACACCCTGAAACTTTTTACTTTTACCCTGTTCTTCATGAAGCGCACGGGCAACCTCATCAAAAAGTTCAGTTGCGTAAATATGGTTTTTATTGACGTTAACGTTAAAACTTTCTGTCTCCAACTGCTTTTTTAACTCAAATATTTTACTCACAAAAGGTTTGAGTTCGGCACCTTTTTTTTGAATGGACGGCGTGCGGATACCAGAGAGTGAATGTAGTATTGACTCTCGAGATGGCTGGTATTCTAACTTTAAAGTGGTGAGCTTGGTTTTCAAACCCATCAAAATCTCAAAAATTTCACCTAGTTTCGGTGGGAGATCAAAGTGAGGTTGCTGGCTAAGCTCGTCTAATGTGTTAAAAAATTTTGCCAACACATCTGCTGCAATACTTTCCCATTTTATGAATGGCCGGGATTCCTCCCGAAAATTTCGAAGGTGCTCAACCAACTGTGCAACAAGACTTGTGCTCATTTCAAATCCGTAGAGCTCAACTAGCCTTGATGCAGATTCATTTTCCACCAGAAGACGCCGGACGATTTTTCTCAGTAGGATATCTTCTTCATCCTCGGACATCACAGTGAACTCAGGATCTAGTCCTAGGAGGGCTCCATAGCGGTGCAGTAATTTTGCAAATACGCCATGAATAGTTGATATCTGCAAAAATTCAGAGTTTTGAACGTAATCCTTTAACCACTGCGGAGAATTGGGGTCACCTTCTACAATGTGAATAACCCGTTCCCGCAATTCTGAAGTCGCTCTTTCTGTGAAAGTTGTAGCCACAAGTCGCGGTAAGTTTTTAGACCCCTGATATAGGGTTTGGGCAACATGTATAATTTCTCTAGCCAAACTTTCCGTCTTGCCCGTTCCGGCGCCCGCCTGAACAATTTTACCTACAAGAGCTGGTGGTATCGGCATACTTTTTTCCATGAACACTCCTCGCAAATTTTTAAATCCCCGTCATGGGGTTGAGGTGTCCAATCATTTGTTTTAGTTTTTTCTAATGCCGCCCCTACTGCGGCACCAATTTCCTTAAAAAGGTTTTTGTTTTCTTCTTCATTAACTCGAGCATTTTTTGGAAGGTTTTCCGGCAGAAACCCATGCACATCTAAATCCGATCTTACATATCCATGCTGCCTATCTAGGTTTCTCAAAGAATAATAAAACCCGCCGGCAACATTTTTTACCTCTACATCACTAAGGCCATGCTTTAACGCCTGAGCATAAAGCGCCAACTGAAACTGCCCATTCTTGAG
>JBBQPV010000045.1:0-9273 GCA_038216925.1 Bdellovibrionia bacterium | reverse complement strand
GATAAAGTCTTGGATACTAATCTGAAAAGTGTCATTAACTGCACTAAAATGGCTGTAAAATTCATGCTCAAAGAGCGCGCTGGGGCCATCGTAAATATCTCCAGTGTTATTGGCCAAGAAGGAAACCCTGGGCAAAGCAATTATGCCGCAAGTAAGGCTGGAATGATGGCCTTTACTAAGTCAGTGGCTCAGGAAGTGGCCAGTCGAAATATCCGTCTTAATAACATAGCCCCTGGATTTATTAGGTCAGATATGACAGATTCATTGACCGAGGACCAAAAAAAGAAAATATTAGACGACGTGCCACTGGGACAGGTAGGAGAACCGGAAGATATCGCCGCCGCGTGCATGTATTTATGCTCTGATTACGCGCGATATATTACCGGCCACACCCTTAATGTTAACGGTGGGTTATTCATGAATTAATTTAATGGAGGGTAGAATGAATTTGGATGCAAAAATAAAAAACATAGTTGTTGAACAACTAGGTGTAGAAGCCGAGAAAGTGAAGCCTGAGGCTTCTTTTATCGATGACCTCGGTGCAGACAGCCTAGACATTGTTGAACTTGTTATGGCGATGGAAGAAGAATTCGATTTAGAAATTCCTGATGAAGCTGCAGAAAAACTTCGTACAGTGGGAGATGTTGTTAAATATCTTCAAACTAAAGGTAAAGCTTAAAACCTATGCGTAGAGTGGCGGTCACCGGAGTGGGAGCCGTTTCACCTTTGGGGTTAAATGCCCAAGAGATGTGGGGTGCTTTGCTTGAAGGCAGATCTGGAATTACTAAAGTAAACCGGTTTGACGTGTCTACCTATGACTGTCAAATTGCTGGTGAAGTAAAAAACTTTAACCCCGATCCTTACATCGCAAAAAAAGAACAAAAGAAAATGGATCTGTTTATCCAGTATGGCATGGCCGCTGGAAAAATGGCTTTGGCTGATTCCGGGTTCATTATTGACGACAAGAATCGAGAAAAAGTCGGCGTTATTGTTTCAGCCGGCATGGGTGGACTTCCCGGAATTGAAGCCCAACATGATATTCTGAAATCCCGTGGCCCTGGCCGGGTGTCCCCGTTTTTTATTCCCATGGTTATTCCAAATTTAGCCTCTGGTTTTCTTGCCATTGATATTGGAGCCCAAGGTCCAAACTTATGTATCACTTCTGCTTGTAGCACAGGTGCCCATTCCATTGGCGAAGGCATGAGATATATCAGAGACGGAATCTGTGATGCCTTAGTAGTTGGCGGAACGGAAAGCACTATTTGCCCAATGGCTTTAGCCGGGTTTGCATCCATGCGCGCCCTTTCCACCCGGAATGACGCTCCAGAAGCCGCTTCCCGTCCTTTTGATAAAGACCGCGATGGTTTTGTCATGGGTGAAGGCGCCGGAGTTTTGGTTTTAGAAGAAATGGAATCGGCAAAAAAACGCGGAGCTAAAATATACGCAGAGCTGGTGGGCTACGGTTTAAGTTGTGACGCTCATCATATTACCAATCCCTCAGAAGGCGGCCAAGGCGCTGCACGATGTATGGAAATGGCTTTGAAAGATTCAAAATTAAGTCTAGACGAGATTGGTTACATCAATGCCCACGGGACAAGTACTCCCGCCGGAGACATTGCAGAAACCATGGCGGTAAAAAAGGTTTTTGGAGAACATGCTAAAAAATTATGGATGAGTTCCACTAAATCTATGACAGGACATCTTCTTGGCGCCGCAGGCGGAATAGAAGCGGTCATTTCCGTTTTGGCTTTAAAAGACGGGAGAGTCCCTCCCACCATCAACGTTGAGCATCAGGACCCCCAATGTGATCTTGACGTGGTGCCCGGTAAAGCCCGCGAGAAAAAATTAAACGCGGTTTTATCAAATAGTTTTGGCTTTGGTGGAACCAATGCCACTATTATCTTTAAACAGATATGAAAAAAGTCTTCGTAGCGTCGGATCACGCCGGCGTTAAATTAAAAACCCTCATCCATGACCATCTTATCGCAAACTATGCCGTTAAAGATCTTGGCCCCTTTGATACAAGTTCAGTGGATTATCCGGATTTTGCAAAAAAAGTCTGCGGCGAGGTGTTAAAAACTCCAGAGTCGGTGGGCATCCTAATCTGTGGTAGTGGGCAAGGCATGGCTATGACGGCAAATAAATTAAAAGGCATTCGAGCAGCATTGTGCTGGGATGAGCCCTCAGCAAAGTTATCGAGACTCCACAATGATGCCAATGTATTATGTATGGGAGCAAGATTGATCCCGGAAGGATTAGCTGTGCTCATCGCAGAGAAATGGCTATCTACAGAATTCGAAGGTGGCCGACACCAAAACAGAGTAAAAAAGATTGAGGAATAAAAAATGACCACATCACTGCAGCAATATGACACTGAAATTTTCAAAGCCATTCAAAATGAAGGTCAGAGACAAAAAACCGGCCTTGAAATGATTGCCAGTGAAAACTACGTTTCATCTTCCGTGCTAGAAGCTCAAGGGAGTGTACTCACAAATAAATATGCAGAAGGATATCCTGGAAAAAGATATTACGGCGGATGTGAATTTATAGACGTTGTCGAACAATGCGCCATTGATCGAGCGAAAAAACTCTTTGGTGCAGGACACGCTAACGTTCAACCCCATTCGGGATCTTCCGCCAACATGGCCGTATATATGGCCGTGTTACAACCCGGAGACACGGTTTTAGGAATGGACCTGTCCCACGGCGGTCATCTGACCCATGGTTCTCCCGTTTCATTCAGTGGGAGTTTATATAAGGCTGTTCATTACGGTGTGAGCGAGAGAGACAAGCTTCTTGATTACGGGGAAATTTATTCTATCGCTCAAAAAGAAAAACCAAAAATGATTGTTGCCGGGTACTCTGCGTATTCGAGAGTTTTAGATTTCGCAAAATTTAGAGAAATTGCTGACAGCGTAGGAGCCATATTAGTTTGTGACATGGCTCATTTTGCAGGAATTGTGGCCGCTGGCCTCCACCCCTCCCCTATTGGAGTGGCTCATTATGTCACTTCCACCACACATAAAACTTTACGCGGACCTCGGGGCGGACTGATTTTATGCAGTGAAGAGTTGGGAAAAGCTGTCAATTCTAAAATTTTTCCTGGAATTCAAGGTGGCCCCCTAGAGCATGTGATAGCCGCTAAGGCCGTTAGTTTTGGTGAAGCGTTGAGACCTGGATTTAAAATCTATATTCAAAATGTTTTAGATAATGCAAAAACTTTGGCAGACACTTTAATGTCTGAGGGTTTTGATCTGGTCACCGGCGGAACAGACAACCATCTCATGCTGGTGGATCTCACCCAAAAAAATATCACCGGAAAAGACGCGGAGGCGTGGTTAGATATGGCTGGAATAACAGTAAATAAAAACACTGTTCCCTTTGAAACAAAAAGTCCTTTCATCACCAGCGGCATCCGCATTGGCACGCCTGCTCTCACAACCCGCGGAATGGGCACCCATGAAATGAAAAAAATCGGCAAATGGATTTCCCGCGCCCTCGCTACGGAGGGAAATGAGTCTTACCTAAGAAACATCAAAGGCCAAGTGGCAGACCTCTGCCAAAATTTCCCTATTTTTAAAGAGTACTAAGGTACGCCGTTCCCTTTTCAGTAAACGGTGCATTAAAAATAGTACTGGATGGTTATTTCTGGGTGTATAGAATAATCAGATTTTACAAGTTCTTCATCAATGAGACCATATCCGGAAAACACCTCTTGGTTGTCTCGCTTGTAAGCCGACTGAAAAGAATTAAAAGTTTGAGATTGTGATAGTCCAAAATGAGTCAGCCAATGCTCTGTTCGGTATTCCAAAGACATTCCCAAATGAAGATGAAAATATTTTTTCACGGCATCAAGAATGGCCACTTCAGCATTTAAATATAGTCCACCTGTCAGATTAATTTCATTAAGTACGCCAAAATTTAGTTGATAAGGGTCTTTATAAAACGATGGACGTCTCAAGGAAAATGGTGCCGTTTCATTCCAAAAATACATTCCAGAAACGTTGAAGTGTGCCGTGTAATGGGGTGCCACAAAAGCAGAATGAATAAAATGAATCCAAATCAATTCCATCTTGTAAATATGGTTTCGCGGATCTTCGGGTAGAAAGTAGGATTTAATATAAGCCATCTGAAAAGCTTGGCGGTGAATAGAAGTTTCATTTAAACTATAGCGCCCAAATAAATTATAAGAATTGTAGTCTGTGAGTAACCACGGACTAGTTCCAAGGGTAAATTGGTCACTCAGCCCACATCCCGCAAACTGAATACCCACAGTGCAGTGGCCACTTTTTAAAGTTGAACCGGTCATATCTAAATCATGACCGATAGGCATCACTAAGGGATCACTGGCAAAGGCTAAATATTCTGTGAACAGAATGCACGTAACAATTAGAAATTTCATTGTAGCGGTTTAACATGCCCTTTCAATTGAGTATAAGAAAAATACATGTTTAGATAAAATGATGAAAATATTATTCTTGATCTTGTTTTTGACATCCTCGGCATGGTCCTCCCCAACGCCGTCAACGGTTTATATTTTTGTCCACGGGCTCTATGAAGACATTACTCTTTTTGAGCCGCTCAATCAGTTCTTTAAGGATAGGGGCGAAGTCACTGTAAATGTGCAGCTAGCGGGTCACGGGTCTGACTCTTCTCAGGGGTATCGTTTAAACTTTCATTCTTGGTTTAAACAGATGGATTCCATTGTCTACAGTGCTACTTTGCATGGTGAAAAAATAATTTTTATCACGCATTCATTGGGAAGTGTTCTCGCCTTTGATCAAGCTCTCTCGGGGAAAAACATTTTCAAAATTATCGCCGTTGAGCCGGGTCTGGAAATCAATAAAAGTTTAACAAACTCGGCGTGTGCCCTAAAAAGTATCATACCAGACGGAAAAAAGTTTGTACCCATCGTGCGGGCCTTCTTAAATATTTCTCAAAATGACAGGCCCATACCTCTGAACTTAGCGTGTGAGGCGGGAAAAATTAAAAACTACATGATTGAAAAATACCTATCTCCATCATCTCCAATTAGTGATTTAGGAATTCATTTTCCAGTGCCCCTTCTCATTATTAATAATCTCAATGATTTAGCGGTGAATGCTCAAGTGAATCAAACATTTTTTTACAACGTTCCGAAAGAGTTAAATTCCGTTTACACCGAACTTAATGAAAGTCATTTACCTCATGGAGCATACGTAAGAGTTCATTCGCTAGAATTCAGGGATGAAATAATAAAATTCATAGAATCTCCAGACCTTGGTCCCATCTCCCATCACAATTAGACTACGTTTAAGCCACTACATTTGGCATAATAGAAGATGACTCCCGCACAACAAACGAGAACGGAATTATGGAAATACTCATATCAAATGATGACGGTATTGAATCCCCAGGAATACTGAAACTTGCAGAGCAACTCAGTGGGCTTGGAAACATAACAGTGGTCGCTCCGCAAAGAGAACGCTCCACAAGTGGCCATAGCCTCACTTTACATAAACCTCTTCGGTGCTATGAAGTGAAAAAAAATTATTACGCTATCAGTGGGAGCCCAGCGGACTGCGTTTACATGGCCACAAGACTTCTGATGAAAAAAAAGCCCGACATTATTGTAAGTGGAATAAATAGAGGAGCTAATTTAGGAAACGACATTTACTACTCAGGCACCGTGGCCGCCGCCCGCGAGGGAGCATACTTTGGATGCAAATCAGTCGCTTTCAGTTTGTGTTTAGGCCATCACATGGAAATCGTAGATATGCATTGGGAGACTGCCGCTCAGTTTGCAAAACTTTTTGTCCCTATGGTATTAAAAAAATCGGTGCCCCTTAATCATATTATGAACGTCAACGTTCCCAATCTAAGTATGGATAAAATTAAGGGAGTTAAAATCTCAAAACAAGGTTTGAGATATTATACAGATCAAATCACGGACCGTGTGGATCCTAGAAATCGTCACTACTACTGGTTGGGTGGAGAATATAAGGGTTTCGAAAATATTCCCGGCAGTGATTGTGTGCACGTTGATCAAGGTTACATTAGTATTGTTCCGTTAAAAATTGATAGCACGGACTATGATCTTATGGAGGAGCTGAAGACGTGGGAAATTGCCTTCAAAGGCTAAGTCTTGCCGCACTGACTATGACTTCTTTTTGGATCTCAATGGGATGCACTTCAACTCCCACCCATCACGATGAATCAAGATCTCCCGCTTCCGCTGTGAAAAATAATTCTGTGCACTTGAGTTGGCCGCTGACGGTACATAATTTAAGTCGAGGATTTAATCCCCACAGCGATGAACCCCATGACGGACTGGACCTGAGGGCAAGAAAAGGAACTCCCATTCTTGCCGCTGATGACGGGCGAGTTGTTTACTCCGGCCATGCTTTTCACGGGTACGGGAAAATGGTCCTCATCGAACATCAAAGTAAGGTTGCTACACTCTATGGACATTGCTCTCAAATATTTGTGCGTACTGGAGACAAAGTATCTCGAGGGCATAAAATTGCTCTTGTGGGAAAAACCGGACGGGCCACCGCCCCTCATCTCCACTTTGAAGTGAGACAAAACAAGCATCCGGTCGATCCTTTGGACTATTTGCAATGAAAAGTAAAATTATATTACTCATAATTTTACTTAGTTCTCTCCGGATAGTTGCTGAAGCGGCTACCGCCGAAGAACAAAATAAGTACATGGATTTACAAAAATCAAAGTGGCAAGAAATTTATAATCTCATCGACGAAATTAAAGTTCAAAATCCCCCACATCACTATTCTTTCCAAGCACGATTAGGCCTAATGCAAATCAGCTCAAATTCTGTGGATGATCCTGTAAAACTTGGTTTAGGCAGCAATTTGCCGGCGGTGGGAATCAATGGGTCTTCCAATTTTTTGGGAAATTTTGGACTTGAGGGGCGATTAATTTATGCACAAAACCTAGTTTCAGATCCGGACTCGGTTAATAAGTCATCTGCCGCCATTTACTGGTTTGATTTTGGTCCTCGTTACACGTTTTATTTGGACAGCACTCGCCTAGATAATAATATTACTCTCAAAGTTCTTTATCACGTCAATGACAGCACATTTAAACTCACTAGTAATGACCTCATGTTTGTCACACATTATTTTGGAGTGTCGGGATCAGTGGAAAGAAGTATTCCTATCACCAGAAAATTGGGTGTGGTTGCTTCATTAGATTTGCTGCAAATACTCTCTGCCACTAGCCCGTCTAATAAAGTCCTCTCCCCGTCCGGGTACGGTTTTGAAGTCCACGGAGAAATTTATTATCTCATGGAGCTTTTCCAGCATCCCACAAGAGTAGGTTTTAGCTATTGGCAACAAGGAAACAATAATGATTTTGGAGACTCCGCCAAAGGTTTTTTTGCCAAAAATAGCTATTTTCAACTGGCCCGTGCCCTATTTCTAAACGCTACCGTTCTCTATTAGCTGCACGCTCAATTTTGTTACTTGGATAACTCATAGACAGGTAACAGGCCTAGTTGCGACCACACTGAATCCCCACCTGGGCCGAGTTGTTGCAAATTAGCCTTCTTAACCAGGAGATTGACCATGCGTTTAGGATTCCTTTTAGTTACCGTTTTTGCGTTTCTTTCAGTAAATGCGAAGGCAGATATTTTTAGCGAAATTAAAGAGTGCCGAAACTTTAAAGGGTTTGAATTTAACCAAGAAAAGTGCATGGACGTAGTAATGCTTAATTTTCTCTTGAATTCGCCCCGCCAGAGCCTCGTAGGTCCAATAGTAAATGGTTGTAAGACACTGAGTGCTACAGAATATCCCGGGTGGAAGGGTCTCACAGACACCCTTTCTGGAAATTATGCTAATCATGATGTTCAAACAGTGGGAGAATGTTACTTAAGAGCTGCAGGTTTCATGGAAAAAAATAAGGAAACAAAGTTTTCAAATTCTCTACAAGCGAAGCTATTCAACGAAATTTGCTTTATGCTACCAACCAGTCGATTTTCAAACCTAGACACCGCAACCCGTCGTTTAAGTTGCTACAAAGTTAATTTCCAAAGAGCCAGTGATAAGGCTGAAATCCTTACCTTCCAAAAGCAGCTTACCGATATTGAAGATAAATGCGTCCAATATGCGTTTGAAAATCGAGACCACAAATTATCTTTATCGGAGAGTTTATTCGTTAAAGAAACCGAGTGCATCCACCAAAACCTTGATACTCTCCAATAATAAGGTACCTTTTTACGGCACCCCTGTTGATAAAACAAGCAGTCCTAGCCTGTACTTGGCCACTATAGAGCCTTTCAGCGAGGTCCCGGTGTTGCATTTCTAGTCTTGTTATGAGGATTCTATTCTTAGTGATCATAGGTTTATTAATGCTAGAAACTGGGTGCGGCGGCACAAAGTCCGCGCAGAGGGTACAATCCGCTGACCCTGCACCCACTAAAGATCTTGAGATCAAAGCCTTACAGGTAGGTCCGACAGAATCCCTTCCGGCAAATATTACTTCAAAACCATCAGACCCAAAGATCCTCCATTCTAGAATCACCGGTAAAAAAATTCCTGCAAAAGATCTACAATTAGAAAAAGGCAGTGTGAAGGTAGCAATCAAGGCAAACAAAGAAGATTATAAAAATAATTATTATCTAGAGCTTGATGCAAAATTAGCTAACATAATTGGTCGGCCCGTTATTTTAATTCGTGGAATTATAGATCCTCAAGGGAAATTTGAATTGTATCCCGAAGAACGTATAGAGGGTTTTCACCTTGTCGGATTTGGCCGTTGTTATTCCTTGGAGGACGCAAGTCAGAATGCCCGATGTACGTCTCTCTATGTGGATATCGTATTAAAAGATCTTAAGGAAAAAGATTTGGAAAAGTCGTTTTACTACGCCCAAGTAAAAGTGGAACAAATTATTTACATGGGCGAAAAACCGGTTTCAGAAACCAAACCTCCCCAACCACAAATCATTCAGCCACCCCAAGACGACGATGAAGAAGAGGCTGAAGAAGTTAATGCTAAGCCCGGACGAGTAAATGGCCGAGAATTATTTGTGGAAGATATTGTGAACGTGGCGCCAGTGACTCCAGCGAAACCATTTGAAAACCCAAAATCCATACCAACTCCCAAACAAACAAATCCTGTTACGCCTCCTATTGAGAGTGTGCCTCCCACTAAAACAAATGTACCCCACAGCAAAGATAAAATTTCAAAAGATGGGGAAACCAACCGTCAAAGGGCAATAAAGATTCAAATTCCAGAGCAAGAACAAATGCAGGCCATTGGAAGTTACAATCATGG
>JBBQPV010000044.1:0-9300 GCA_038216925.1 Bdellovibrionia bacterium | reverse complement strand
GGTCTTCACTGCAAGCTTTAAAATGGCATTTGGACATTCAAGATTCCGTTCACTAAATTGCTGAGCGGTTTTCCCTAGGCTTCCAGTAAGAGTGTGAAGGGAAATAATGTCGGGATTAGATAATGGGCTGGATCCCCATTCTGCTGGCCAATCAAATTTGAGTTTTGTGTCCTTTACCATAGTCAAAGACTTATCAAGAAGTGAGCGATTTCTAAAACTGTAGAGCAGTTTGGATTTTGGAATAACTGAAAGTAATTTAAAAAGTTCAGACTCAGATAGAAGATCATCTCTTAATTCCACCGCTCCTGCTCGCAAATACAAAGTGCTTAGTCCCGGAAGGGCTGTCACAACTCCTCCCACCTCTGCGCATTTGCCCAAAAAAAAGTTTTCTTCTGCGATGTTTGGAAAATCAAATCCTTCACTTAGACACAGAGTCTCTGTTGCAATGGATTTATAATATCCTTCTCGAATTTCAAATCTTTCCAAATATTCAGTCAGTGGTGGTATTTTAAAATTCAAGCGTGGTCTGTCAGTAAAAATTCTGCCGTCTTGGTCAGTGGGTCTTTTAATCCATAAGATTTTCAGGTTTGCGAAAGAATCTAGTTTAAAACCCGCGCCGCAGGCAATATAAACCGGGGACTTGGAGTTTTCATTTTCTTTTATAAGAGCATTGAAATATTTGGATTCTAATTTCCGAAAGTGATCCTCCCCATGCTCGGTGAATATTTCAGATACTGAACAGTTTTCTTCTTTAGTAATCACTTCATCCAAATCAAATGTTATCACCGGGAGATCTGATTTTATATAATAGCTTTGAATTCTCTGGAGTAGCTTGGACTTTCCTGTCCCACGATGTCCCACTAGGAGGGTGATCATTCCACCCAACCTTGTCTCTTAGCCTCTCTTACCACATCACCTATTTCTACTTTTGATCGGAAAGGCTTGCCTAATCCTTTTATAAATATAAAAGTCAGGCTCTCTCCGTCCACACGTTTTTTATCTTTAGACAGATGATCCTTTAGATCCTTCTCTGTTATTTTAATTTCGCTAAAAAATGATGGTG
This sequence comes from Bdellovibrionia bacterium, assembly GCA_038216925.1. Classification (GTDB taxonomy): domain Bacteria; phylum Bdellovibrionota; class Bdellovibrionia; order JABDDW01; family JABDDW01; genus JBBQPV01. The sequence continues at coordinate 8,237 of JBBQPV010000044.1, read as the reverse complement.
GCATGAGCTTTTTTATTTTGTCGCAGTCTTTTCTCAAGACATAACCGCGGAGGCAACTCCATTCAATGGCAAACCTTAAACCATAACCCACCGCCAAACCATGGGGAATGTGAAGCGCTCCTTCAAGAGCATGACCAAAACTATGTCCCAGATTTAAAACTTGCCTGTGGCCAGATTTCTCGTAGGGATCTTTTTTTACTATTTTATACTTATACTTAATAGCATCAGGTAAAACCGCCCACATATTTTCTATTTTTATCTTCTTAAACCAGGTACCACCGTCTAATACTGCGGTTTTAATTAATTCTCCAAGAGCTTCCGTGGCGCGCCCTTCAGGCTGTGATTCCAAGAGTTCTTTAATAATATAAACTTCATCTGCTTGATAAAAAGTTCCAATTTGATTTTTTATGGCACCAACGTTTAATGCAGTTTTACCTCCGTGAGCGGAGTCTATGGCCGAGAGCCAAGTGCTGGGGATATGAACAAGTCTCACCCCGCGCTTTAAGACGCTTGCTACAAATCCACCAAAGTCCCCAACGGATCCGCCACCTACTACCACTATCGTCAGTTCTTTGGGATTTAATTCCGCTGTAAGTTCCACAATGTTTTTTATATGCTCAGAAAACGAATCTATATTTTTTAAATTTTCCCCGGCTTCTACGGCGTAAAACGATGTAAACTCCGCAGACCATTTTGCGAAAGCCGGTGAGTAAGAACTTAATTTATTATCGCAAATAAGAAAAAGCTCTGAACCTAACTTTGAAATGGCGGGCAGAGTTTTAGAATAAATAACTTGAGTCTTTAACATTTTGCTTTCCATGAGTTGAATCTCTCTTTGAGTTCGTCCATGGAATCACCACCAAATTTGTCTAATATGGAATCCGCCAGAACCAGCGCCAGGAGCGATTCTCCAATGACAGCCGCTGCAGGAACGGCGCATACATCAGATCTTTCCACATGGGCCTTGGCAGCTTCACCACTGCTGAGCTTAACTGAGTCAAGGGGCGTCATCAAAGTGGCAAGTGGTTTCATAACTGCGCGAATAATGATGGGTTGCCCCGTACTCATTCCGCCGTCAATGCCGCCGGATCGGTTTGATTTATATTTCACCCGCCCGGTTTTTCCGCCGGGGAAAAACTCGTCATGTGCTGAGGATCCTGGCGTTTTACCAAGTTCAAAACCAAGACCAATCTCTACGCCTTTAATTGCGTTCAGACTTAAGAAGGCCTTTCCGATTTCCCCCTCCAGTCGTCTATCCCATTGCACATAGCTTCCCAGTCCCAAAGGAATGCCGGTGGCGACTACTTCAAAAACACCTCCGACTGTGTCTCCTTTTTTTTGTGCTTCTTCAATGAATTCCACCATTTTTTTATCTACTGACTTATCAACTACTCGTAATTGATTTCCATCAGTGAGGAGATTCAACTTGTCTAGATTCAAAGTTTCCACTTTAGTGGTGTCAGTGATCGCTCCAATTTGAACTACGCGGCTAACAACACTTACCCCAAGTTCTAACAAAAATTTTCTAGCAATACTGGCCACCGCTACACGCATGGTTGTTTCTCTTGCGCTAGCTCGTTCCAAAACATTTCTCATATCTTTATGATTATATTTTATTCCACCAATGTAATCCGCATGGCCCGGGCGGGGAACTTCAAGCACCCTCTTGACTTCTCCAGAGAAAGGTTCAGGCTGCATTATATCTAGCCAATTTTTCCAATCTTTATTATCAATTAATAGTGTGATGGGACTTCCTAGAGTCAACCCATGTCTCACTCCGCTGAGGATTTCCACTTGGTCATCTTCCATTTTTTGCCGAGCCCCTCGACCAAACCCTAATTTTCTGCGACGGAGTTCTTTATGAATGTCACTGGCGGTAATAGTTAAACCTGAGGGCATTCCCTCAATAATACCCACAAGGGCTTTGCCGTGGGATTCGCCGGCGGTTAAAAAACGAAGATGCACAGTTTCCCTACCTTTCAGGTGAGTGATTTTAAAACATCATAAAACTGTGGATAAGAAATCTCAACACATTCAACTCCGTTTATTTCAGTGGGAGATGACGCTATCAGTGCTGCAATGGAGAAAGACATGGCAATGCGGTGATCAAGAAAAGATTCAATGACGGCGCCGTGAAGCGCTTGAGGACCTTTAATGGATAGGCCGTCATCAAAGGTTGTCACTTCAACCCCCATGGCTCTGAGATTCAGCGCGACGGCTTCTATGCGGTCACTTTCTTTCACTCTCAATTCTTGGGCGCCGTGAATAACAGTTTCACCCTCTGCTTGGGTGGCAAGGACTGCCAAAATGGGAATTTCATCTATAAGTGAAGGAATTTCTTCCGCAGTCACGTGAACGCCTTTTAATGGAGCATATCGTACGCGTAAGTTTCCCATGGGTTCAGGAATGTCTTGGGTGATTTCCGTTTCTATGAGTGCACCCATTTTTTTCAAGACTTTCATAAATCCAGTTCTGGTTGGGTTTAGAGAAACATTTTGTATTTGAATGTCTCCACCTTTTATCATTGAGGCAGCAGCCATCCAAAAAGCTGCCGATGAAGGATCTCCCGGCACAGAGACCTCCGCAGAATTTAAAGTTTCAGTCCCGTGCAATGAAATTTCTTTTTCAGATTGTTCAAGACGCACTCCAAAGTGAGGCAGCAGGCGCTCTGTGTGATCTCGACTGCCGATTTCCCCTGTCAGTTGAGTTTTACCGTTGGCATAGAGTGCAGCCAAAAGGAGAGACGTCTTCACTTGAGCACTTGCAACTTTGAGCGAGTACCGAACGCCTTTCAAAGGAGAACCTTTTACTGTAAGCGGCGCATAATTGTCATTGGTGAGAATGAAACGTCCGCCCATTTCTGTAAGAGGTGCCGCCACACGTTTCATGGGGCGTTTAACTAAGGATTCGTCCCCTGTCAGAGTGGTGCTAAAATTTTGTCCAGCAAGCAAACCCATCAGGAGGCGAATTGTAGTGCCAGAGTTTCCGCAATTTAATATTTTATGAGGATCTTTAAAACCATGTTTTCCACGGCCAATGACAAAAGTCTCTTTTGCATTCCCGGTAATATCAATTCCCATAGCTCTTAAACAATCTTGAGTGGAATGCACATCTCCGCTACTGAGTAAATTTTGGACGCGCGTTCTCCCCGTGGCCATAGCTCCAAAAATCATCGCACGGTGAGACACTGATTTATCCCCGGGGACTTCTACTGGACCACTGAGCTTGGTGACTGAGTTAAGCTGTTTTTTCATGCAACGTTTTGTTTTCCACTGGGTTTGTCTGCTATTTTAATATTTAAAATTTCTGCTACTTTCTTACATTTTATAACCAACTCAGCAAATTCATCAGGACTCATAGCTTGAGGACCATCACATAAAGCTTTCGCGGCCTCGTCATGAACATCCACCAATATAGAGTCTGCCCCCACGGCAAGACTGGCAAGGGACATTCCTGCCACATTTTCTTTTCTTCCGCTGCCGTGACTTGGATCTACCACAACAGGGAGGTGGGACAAAGATTTTACGACGGGGATTGCGCCCAGATCTATGACGTTCCTGGTGTACCGTGCATCGAAGGACCTGATTCCTCTCTCACAAAGCAAAACTTGTTGATTTCCTCCAGCCAGCACATATTCCGCGGCCAGCAACCATTCGTCAATTGTGGCAGACATGCCCCGTTTAACCATAACTGGCTTGTCTAATTTAGAAGCTTCCCTGAGAAGAGAAAAGTTCTGCATGTTTCTGGTTCCGATTTGTATTATGTCGCAATATTTGTAAACCATTTCTAAACTTTTAGAATCCAGTGCCTCAGTGATCACTGGAAGGCCCGTTTCATCACTAGCGGCTTTTAATATTTTTAACCCGTCTTCGCCCATTCCATGAAAAGCGTAGGGAGATGTGCGAGGTTTATAGGCTCCTCCTCTAAGAACGTTGGCTCCAGCTTTTTTCACCGCACGAGCGATTCGCATTGTTTGCTCTTCACTTTCCACAGCACACGGACCGCCCATGATGACAAACCGGCCGGGTCCAAAAGTAATTCCCTTAACAGTAATTGTTGTGTCTGTTTTTTTAAATTGTCGGCTGGCTAGTTTATACGGACTTGAGATCCGAATGACTTCATGTACTCCATCAAGTTGTCTGAAATGGTCTGGATCTATCTGCGTGTCGTCTCCTAAAACGTTCACTGTCACATTGAATGTGCCCTTCAAGATAACGGGTTCGCACCCGTGTTTTTCAATGCTGAGTTTTACAGCGGCAAGTTCTTTTTCCGTGTATTCGTTTTTCATTACAATCAGCATTTCATTCCACCTTTGTTTGTTTAAATAGTTTTGCTATCTCAAAATCTTTTTCAAAAGTTCCTTCGGCAATGGTTTTCTTAAAATCTGAAAGTCGCTGGATAAAGTTTGTTAGCATTTCTAAAATATTTTGCGAGTTAGTTACCGCTATATCATGCCACATTTTGAAATCTGAATCAGCAAGCCTAGTCATCTCTTTGAATGCTGGTCCATAAACCAGGTCTTGTTCAAACCCCAGTGATACGTCCTCTGAGAGAGCGCTCAGATTAGTAGAAATAATTTGTGGCAGATGAGAGGTGAGGGCTGTCATTTGATCATGGGCGCTTGCGCTCATTAAAATTTGCGTTCCTCCCAGGATTTGTATCAGTTCCTCAACCATCTGGTGGGCTTCTGCTTTTCCAAGGATGGAGGGTGTGACCACAAACGGCCTTCCCACAAAGAGATCCTTTTCTCCAAATTCAGAACCAGACTGAGATTTTCCGGCCAAGGGATGTCCCCCAATAAAACTGACGGTCTTGTCTAAAAATTTCTCTGCGGTTTCCACGATTTGTAATTTTGTACTTCCTAAATCCAAAATCACAGCTCCGGACTGAAAGTTTCCGGCATTTTCTTTAATGATCTCCATGATTGCTAAAACTGGAACAGCGAGGATAACCAAATCCGCCTTCAGCGCGTCAGCTAGAGAAAGATTCGTGCTTTGGTTTTTATCAAACCCTATGATTTTCAAATCTGGATCGATGAATTTTATGCGTTTAACAATGGAAGTTCCTAAGAGGCCCAGACCTATGACGGAAATAGTTTTTCCCTTGAGAAGTTTTGCTTTGATTGGATTCTTTAGGGATTCTTCCCAATTTCTAAAATTTTGAATGAGCTCGATGAAGATTTTTTCTAATAGAGGGGATGGTAGGGGACCTTGATTTTGAGACTGGATTTTAATGAGAATTTCTTTTTCCCGAGACGGATCAAAAACGGCGCTATTACTTTTCTTTTTTAGTTCTCCAACGGCCTGAACCAAACTTGCCCGCCGGTTAAGAAGTTTAACAAGGTCTGAATCGATTGAATCAATTTGCTGCCGCAAATCTAAGAGATTGCCCTGACCACTGCCCATTGGTCTTAATCGGATGGCCAGGACAAAATCTTTATAGCACTAAGCGTTGTTCCCTTAAGGGATTGTCAACGTGGTCGTCACAGGTTGACCAGTCATTTGCACTGTAACCTGTCCTGTGCGTCCGTCAGGCAACTTAGCGCTGACAATGTACTGCCCAGGATCGAGAACTTTAAAAAATTTCCCAATGCGATTAGTTCTTAGGGGCAATTCTTTTTTAACATGACTCACCGTGTTTACAGCAATCAGTGCTTCCGCCAGTTTTCCGGTTTTAGCATCGGTCACATTCACCGTGAGCATGTTTAAAGTTGCTCTGTTGATGAAATACATCCAAGCATTACGATGTTTAGCCACAGTTGCATTTCTAATATCGTAGCTGGGTTGAAAGTCGGTATTCACTTCAAACGTGTAAGCAAGCGCCCCGTGAGCCGCGTACATATAGTCCATGGAACTTCCATCTACAGAGTATAAAAGCTGCCAAGGTGTTCCGGGAGCATAGTGTTTTCCGCCACTATCAGACGGAAGTTGAGCGGCAAGCTCACCAGCAATTTTTTGAATCATAGTATTTTCGCTGGTGACATCTCCCTGACATCCGAAGGGATAGAGAACCAGCTCACTGTATGAGTGATAAGATAAGGATGCAGTGGGATGAACGTAGTCCGCAAGCTTGGTGATAGCTTGAGTTTCAGGTTCGCTTGTCGGCCCAGCACCGTGATAAGTATCTGATCCTTTGCTTGAAGAGGAACCATTGCACTCGCCAAATCGGTAGTTATAGTTTCTGTTGATATCAACGCCGTAAATACTGTTGGCGTCGGCTCGTGCATTTTTTCTCCACATATTATTTGATGTGAAAACAATGTTTGATCCGTCAGGGTTCATCATAGGAATAATCCAGACGTTCCAATTTTTCAGAATTTCTTGAACGCCCCTTGATTGGGTATTTTTTAGAATTGTATCTCCCACATCCACAACAATTTCCGGAGTCATGATTTCACGGGCATGATGAAGTCCGTCAAAAATGATGGTGGGTTTTAAGAAGTACTCCGATGAGTTAAAATCAAGAGTGGTTGAAAGAAGCATTCCCATAATGGGGCGCCCTTGATTTGATTTTCCCAATTCCACAAGCCTTGCGATCTTTGGATTCACCTGTTGAAGAGCTGTCATTCTAGCTTCTAAAGTAGCGGGAGTAAGATAGCGGTTATCCGGTGCTAAATCAGCACTTTGAGAGACAATAACGCCTTTGAGTCCTTTGGACTCAAGAAGCACTGTGCCTTTAGTTGTGGTGATTACGTCAATGGTCCCTTTAGTGAGGTCCATCCCTGCAACGTCAAATTCATTTGCGTTAAGCAGCCGAGTGACATTGAGAATTTGGATGCGAGAAACATTTGCTGGAATTTGAATTCTGTAACGTACCGTTGGTGCGTTCAGCATAGTTGGTGCGCTGGCAGTCATTGCGGTGAAAGAACCCAAGGCAATGGCAATGCCAATAAACATTGATGAAATTAATCTAAACATTAAGAACCCCCTTTTTGGTTGGCTAAAGCGTATTGGCCCATTAATTATCAAGTCAACCCATTACAGATGATTTAAGAATCGCTTAAGGGTGATGGTGCCAACAAAATGTACAGTTTGCCGCAAATTCACAACCCGCGCTGATTTGCCGATAAGTCATCATGAATGACAAAAACGTGAAAGCCCGTGCGGAGATTCCAAATCGCGAATGGGTTGAATTTGAAATCTCGCTTAACCCCAGAGGTCTTGTTACCAGCGCCATATGGCGAGGACAAGGTTGTCATGCACTGCTAAAATCCGCCGACGCGCTGGCGGCTCAATTAAAAAATAAAGAATTGGATACATTTCGTCATGAGGGCAGTGGCCATGCACATATGCTTCTGAAAGAAGTTTTGGAAAAACTTTCCGGAACAAGTGTCTCCAAAGAAGACGAAGAAATTTGTCATTGTAGAAAAATAAACCGGTCAACAATAGATCAAATGATAGTCCTTGGCGCTCAAACTCCTGAGAAGGTGAAAGCTTGGACCACTGCGGGTTCTGGTTGCGGCACATGCAGACCTGAGGTACAAAAGCTTATTGACGAGCGTTTAATAGGGCGGTTGGGGGAGCGTTCCAAAAAAGGAGCCTAGTTGTGTCAGATCAAGCAGAGTTATTAGTCCAAGCAAAAGAATACGTAGAAACTTATATCAGACCGATGATTTTAGGCGATGGCGGGGATATTGAAGTTGCCGGCATGACCCCAGAAAACTTTTTACAACTGAAAATTCAAGGTAACTGTGTGCATTGCGCGTCTCTGCCCATGACTCTCACTTTGGGCATTGAAAGTAGAATCAAAGAAGCGTTTCCCGATATCAAAGGTGTCATTCAGATTCAGGAGTAACCGTTTTCACAGAGAGATAACTTTCAAGCATAGGAGCAATTTTTCTTCTGCAGCTTCCACCACATGGCCCCACCCCAGCGGTTGTTTTATCATAAATTTCGTTTAAAGTTTTTGCGCCGTCTTGAATGGCTTTTTCTATTGCAGCTTTTGGAATCTGATTACAAAAGCAAATAATGTCGTCTTTGACTTTTTTGCCCATTTTAAGTGGTAAATAATTTTTCGAAGGCCCGTAAGACTTTGGTTTTTATTTCTTCATACGGTGCCAGGATTGTGGCACCCGATGCAAACTCATGCCCACCGCCGCCCAAACTTTGTGCTAACTGACTGACCGAGTATGTGCCTTTACTTCTGAAACTGACTTTGAATTGCTTAGGGCCCTCCTCTCTAAAAAGAGCTGCCGCTTGAATGCTTTGCACATCCATCACTAAATCTATGATGTCTTT
>JBBQPV010000043.1:0-9480 GCA_038216925.1 Bdellovibrionia bacterium | reverse complement strand
TCACGATTAACCTCCTAATATTTAATGTTCCATAATAAATATAACACACGTTTTCAGAGGGAAGATTTGGAGTCAAAAGGCTTAAGGTAAACAGATAAAATGAAAATTCTAAATTTCGAAGAACCTACCAGGAAAAATGTTATTGTTGGGCTATTACGCAATGACGTGGAGTTATTTTAGTCGGTGGGGGATAAAATCCAGCGTTCATTTTGATAGGCGTCAAGAGAAAAAAATTTTTTCATATTATTTTCCACTTAATGGTAGGCGGCCGCTCGGTCATAATGTATTTATCGTCATATGAAAAAGATCATAGCCTTTATTTTTTTAACGGCTCTTCCGGCATTGGCAAGTCCCAACTTAGTGGGTGTTTGGAAGACTTCATGCACCCGATTCACACAACATTCGTACAAAGCCACGGCAACATTTTCAAATGACAAAATGATTTTTATTATTCGATTTTTTTCAGATCGGGGATGCGTAGTCAATTCCATTACAATTACGTATGAAGGCGCTTACTCAATTGGCCAGGAGTTTGGTGGCAATACCGAAATTAATCACGTTCCATCATCGGTGAAATATACTTTGCAACTTCAAGACGTCGTTGATCGATATAACACTCTTCCAACCGATGGGTGTGGAATTACAGACTGGCATCTCGATGTTCCTCAAGAAGTATCCGGGCATTTTTGTCGGCCCAGCTATATTCCTGCCCCTGGACAGACGATCTACGATGTATTCAATATTAAAGGCGGGACTTTGCGGTTTGGGGGAATGCCTGAACACTTTGATATGGTATCTCCGGACTTGCGGCCTCGGATGCTTTCACTAATCAGATTTAATCAAATTGACCTGGAATCAGTGCTCGGAAAGTTCAAATAACCGAGCCTATAAACGTCCTCGCGGAAAAAAGTTAAACAGAGTGATTTCCAGCATCTACCTCTCAAGCGCCTATATAGGGAAAAAGGGTGGCACAAGTCTGGCTATAAGAAAGCCCGAGGTACATTCATATGAAAAAGTTAGTTCTCTTATTGTGTTTTCTTTCGGCCGCTGCTTGCCAAAACGACAATAAACAAAACGCCATCAGCACCACCCCCATGTTTCCCGCCTCGTGCCAGCAGTACCCTGGCGCATACGGTGGCGGTGGACCATGCACAGTCTACAATCCCAGTCAGTACGCAGGAAACTTAGGTTGCCCTGCCGGATACGTACCGGTTCAGACGGCCCCCACGGTGTATAGCCCCAATGGGATGACATGCATGTACAGCACAATGATCTCCGGTTTTGCTCAAGGAAATACGGGGTTTAACGGGAATGGCATTATCCAGTCGTGTGATAGCTATCAAGGCAATATCAGTTGCGGTAGCGCAGGAAATTTACGATGCATGGTTTCCGGCGGCCAACGCTGGGGCTTCTGCGCACCCTGAAAAGATTCTAGTTTGAGAACGTGCTGATTCAATCTATAAGAATCCTATAGTCATAAGAATGGGGAACAGGCGTTCATGAAGACCAAAATTACTCTCATTTTAACCTCGGTATTATGCTTCTCATTTACCGCGTGTACTCCAAAAGGGGACACTCCCGCTTTTGACAATTCTCCCCAGTCCAACATTAATTTTGAAGCTTGCCGCAACACTTCACTCACGTTCAAAGTTGTCACCGCGGAAAAAGTCCGCAGCTTGGTGAACTGTTTAAGTTCCAATAATAAATCCTTACTGCCATTAAAAGATTACCTAGATTCCGCAGCAACTGAAGATCTGGATTTGGTATTTGATGCATTCACTCGTCACATGCCTTGGGGCAGTCCCAGGCACACACAGTTTTTAGACTTGATAAAACTCACAAAACAAAGAGGGTACCTGAAGGGGTTACTTAAGAACTTTCAAGTTCTCGCCAGCTCACAAACTATTGTGAATGGTATTAATGCGGCTCTGCCATTGTGGGAAAACAACAGTGTTGATCATCCAGACATAAATTTAGAGCGGGTCAATGAATATTTAGTAAGGGCTATTGATAATAAATTATCCGATAGAATTTTGACCTCCTCAGAAATATTAAATAGCCCACGTGCCCGTGCCATGGCGGAATTAGTCAGTAGAGATTTTGTGGGCGGCTTAAATTCTGATCAAATTACTGATTCCCTCAGCGATTCCACCTTAAATTTAATTGCAGATGGATCTTTTCATTCAATATTCACTCATGGCGGTCAACCCGCTTTAATTAAATTATTTAAAAAAACTATTGGAAAAGACAGGGATGGATTTGCAGACACTTTGAAGTACTTCATGGTGAATAAAGCGGCAAGTGGTTTTTCCGCATTTAAACGTGCGCAATCAGTGCTCCGAGCCACTGACATGTCCATGGAATTTTTTTTCACTAAAACAAATAGGAATGTAAGAAGAGCTGACAATATTAATCGATTCATGATTGATGAAATAAAAAATAAATCACAATCAGAGAACGATGGATTTTTGTTAAAAACAGTTCCGTTACTTTTAGTTTCAACGGGTCACGTCTGTCAGTTGCCCCAAGACATGATTGCTAACTACGACGTTATTACGGATCTTGCTACCTCAGGGTATAGTGAGGCATTTGTTAGATTTTGGAATGTGTTTGATCTCAGCGGCAGATTTGACCTTCTCATGAGATCCCTAAAATCGAATCACATGGTGGAATTTGCACCGGTGCTTGGTGAGTACACCAGGCGTTCTGGTTTAAGAATGGGTTTAGATTTAATTGGAGACGATTTAAAAGAATCCGACGTCAGCGTAATCCAGCAACTCATGACGTCCATGAGTGTAGGAAATATCAGTGGAAGTTCACTGAACACCTGGATCCAACGCAGCTTTGATAAGAGGGGGAAAGCTTCAACGGCAAGTGTCCTTAATCAACTTGCCAATCAATTAGCCGCGCCCCAAAAAAATCTTGAAAATCTAGTTTATAAAGTAGAGGGCGATAGCCGCTATGACAAAGAATCCGCCTCTCTAAGAAGTGCTCTGTCAGGTGACCGAAGCACCATGGGTGTAGACGGGAACTTTGCCGTGATTTTACAGAAAATATTTAGGGCTGACGGAGACCAAAGAAACACATTGAAGGCTTTAAATAAAAGCTTGGTGAAAGTATGGGCCGATTCTAGAGGAGGCATTGGAGAGACAATTAAAATTATCTCTGATGTTTCTCACCTGACGGTCGAGCGACCTACGGCCGAGTTTATCAGAGATATTTTAGCCGATAAAGACCTTGTCAACAGAACCAGTCCCGCATTTATTAGGCTGGTTAAAAATCCCAAGTTTGCACCCCTTATTAATCGCTCCGGAGAACTTGCGGGCACAGGCGACCTGGAAAGACTCATCGTATTTTTTGTCGACCTTTTGAGAGGTGACGGTGTTCCATCAAATATGAATGCGGGTCCAGGAAATTTTTCACCTTCACCCCAAGACGGAAGTTCAGTAGCAGCTGAATATGCAGCACGAGCGAGTTCCCGAGCCCCCCTTGGAAATTACGATGAATGTATTGGGTTAAAAGGGGATTTATTTCAGGCTAGTGGTGACATCTTGTTTAGAGCAGCGAATTGTTTGAATTCCAATAACTCAAACCCTGAATTGGCAAGTGCTGTGAATATTTTAAAATCCACGGGACGGTTGCCAGTTGCGGTTAAACTTTTGAATCAAGCAATAAATCAATCCCCCTACACAGTTTCTGTATTAGATGAACTTGAGACTATTTTAGTTAAGGGACAGATGACCCCACTTTTAAAAATGGCTGGTATAATGGGGGAGCCATCTCGACATATTTTAGATCAAGTAGATCCTCTGGTTTATGCCGTCACCAAAAATCCAAATGCACCTTCCGTTTTATTGTGGATGAATTGGCTGAGTTCACAGGAAAAACTCAATGATAATTTGATTACAATGACAGATCTGGGCTTCACGGATCCCGTTCCAGTTTACCAAAGTCAAAATGGTTTTAGATTAAATGTGACTAACCCAGTGGGCATTAAAAAAACCATATCTGATTGGAATCCGGGAGCTTCACCGCAGACCATTGAAAATATTTATAATGGAGCAAAAGAAAATTTTGAAACTCATAACACGGACTGGATGTACACGGAAGGGCCATACAAACGGTACACCAAAGAAGAATTCAGAACTGAAATTGTGGGAATTCTAAATGATCTTCTAAGAACTACCGACCTGGAAGAATTTATTGCTGCCTTTCAAGATTTTGCCCGCGATAGACAAGTTTTTGATTTTTTAAAAGACTTGAGTTCAAAACAGATGGTTGTGCAAAATCATGTTGGCGATAAAACTTTTGTCCATATTGAGACTGGTCTAGATGCCCTTGAAAACCTGGTCCTTAACTCTGATTTTGGATATCTTTATGTCACAAATATTGGAGTGACCTTTCAACTCTCTGTTGTCAAATCCACAGATTTCCCCGCCACCATGGTTGACCAATTTAATCAGCTTAAGATGGGTGCCAGCGCGGCCAGAATTTTTGGTCCTAAATCGAAATATAATGAATTTCAAAACATGATTAATAATTTTCCTATATTAGATTACATTGCCGCAAACGGTGAAATGAAAGTGGTGCAAAGGCTTTATAGATCTTTATATAACGCTACACCATCTAATCACCGTGATGACACCGATCCTACTTCAAACCACATGGGGATGCTCTTCAGATTTCATCGATTGGGATTTTTTCAGAATTTGTCCATGGCTATTCAGCAAACGGGTGCGCAAGGTTTATCTGACAGCGTGATTAAGACTGTGGTTGATTTTGCGCTGAAACTTAAACCTCAAGATATCCCTTTGGTGAGGCAATCGGTTCAAATATTAGTCAATCAAGTAAGAGTGGCCGGAGATAGCAGTGTCTTGATTCGGGCCATTGATCAGTATTGGAACATGCAGCAAGACCCCGCAAGCTTTGAAAAATTTAAAACTCATCTCATGCATTTAGGATTAGCAGAAGAAAATTATATAGATAAACTCTCACTTGTTATTAAATTATTGCCTACGATATTAAATCAAAAAAATACTTCAATGGCCTTAGTAGACACCTTTTTTGATGATTTGAAAAAAGACGACAGTACGGCGTATCGGTGGAGTGCTAATCTATTAAGACTTGGTAAGTCTAGTGGGGCAAGTTTCAAAGAGTTTATTTCAAAAATTATGGATCAACCTAACACCGGTGATGTTTTAAATTTGGCTAGCGACGTTTATGACCAAAATTCTAAGTCCGTGGGGATTTTGTCCAGTGAACTTAAAGCTTACTTCAATGACCGCCGCGTACAAGATCTCAACCCTCAGGCCACCTTCCGTGGCGTCTTGCAAGGTTTAGCGAGTACCGGAGGAAATGGCTCCTGGCCTGCGTTGACGTTCATACTAAAGGATTCAGATTCCAGGGCCAGTCTCCTTGATTTGGGTCAAACATTAAGTGCAAAAGGACAAATAGGAAGTTTAGGGGCTTTGTTATCCCGAAAAGCTGCCTCAGGAGACGCAGAGCGAGCCCTTCATTTTGTATTTGATCATTTCAAGAAAGAGTCGTTAAATTTACATTAATAACTAGTGTGAGACAGCTAGATATTCATCGTCGGGGCTTAATGGGGGGCTTAATGGCCAATTCTTCATTTTTATTTTTAACTGTGTTTTTAGTGGCGTTTAAAGTGTGTGGTGCAATTCCAATTCAACAATCTGCCTTTGAGAAAAAAAACCGGTATATCGAACACGGTGTTTTCATAGGCGGGTATGATAGAGGCGCTCAGTCACTAGCTGGCATCCGAGAAAATTTTGATAAGGAAAGTAAAATTGAACGCATTGTCTTAGACGTCACTCCACCAGGACCCACGCTTCATGCAGGGAGACCAGGATTTTTCCATGTCAGCGTTCAGAAAGCCCCGAAGCGCGTGCTCATTGATTTGCAAAACGTCAGTGGCGGAAAGTACTCTGAAGAAAGAATTAAAAAAGTGTTTGAAAAATCCAAATATTTTTTTCCACCTAAGATTTATACAGATACTCTCACAAAGAACCTTACCCTTGAACTCCCGATGAAAGAACAAGGTAAGGTTGAAGTATTTGAACTAGCAGGCGTGGATCAACCTGGGCGCATTGTGATTGACGTAAAAGGACCCTAAAGCAGTGATTAAATATTTGTTCATAATCATTTTTGCATTCCCTCACTTAGGCCATGCAAAAGTTTTTGATTATAAAAAATCAACGGTAGCCACTTATCTGCGCGGAGGCTTTGGCTTAAACAACCTACAAAAATACGCTTATCAACCTGGGTTTCCAACCTCCGTGACCTTTGCGGACAGTGACGGCGTTAATCAGACGTATTCAGCTGAATTTGGATTCTCTTTCATTACGGGAAAACTATGCACCAGGTTAGGGGTGGAGTTACTATATCCCCAGCTGACAAGTGGGCTTTCGGGGAAGAATGCCTCTGGAACCCAACTACTCAGTATCACAAGTCAAGTTTACTCATTGGTTCCAAAGATAGATTTTGAATTTGCCTTTAAGGAAACTCCCACATCAAAAGTATATGGTGGCATAGGTGCGGGGTACGCCATGACCACAATTAAGAACTCGGTCACGATGACCGCTGCTGGAAGTGCGGCATTTCCCGGGGTGACTGATTATATTGAAGAAGGGTCTGGCTCTGGCTATTTAGGGGAAGTATTTTTTGGATTTGAGTGGGCTTTTTTTGACAATGTTGGATTTAGTCTAGACGCTGGGTACAGATATCTTATTAATAGCAGTTACAACTCTAATCGTAATACCACCACCGTAAGTAAAACTGAAACCACCGGTGCGCAAATCATGAACGCCGACAACACCGCCAGAACCACAAGTTTAAGTGGTCCCTTTGCCGCCGGTACATTCCGTATTTATTTTCGCTAAGAGTAAAGTTCTTTAACTACAGAGTCGTATTTCTCGGCGATGAGCTTTCGCTTCACTTTTAATGAGGGAGTAAGCTCTCCACTTTCCGTAGTGAAATCTTGAGGCAAGATAGAAAAATTCTTTATTGTTTCATAACTTGCCAGTTGAGAATTTCGCCCTTTAATAATGTCTCTAACCATATCGTGAACTCTTGAATCTTTAGTCAAGGCCGCGTAATCAGCTTTTGGTAACCCGTGGGATTCAGCATATTTCACCAACTCTTCACCATTCAAAGTTACCAATGCTACGAGGTATTTTTGTCTGTCCCCATAAACAACCACTTGGCTAATTAATTTATTAAGTTTCAAGAGATTTTCAATTTTCTGGGGGGCTATCATTTTCCCACCAGCAGTCTTGATTAAATCTTTTTTTCTATCGGTAATTTTTAAAAATCCATCGGTATCTTGAACACCAATGTCACCGGTGTGGAACCATCCGTCCGCTGTAAGGGATTCAGCAGTTGCTTCTGGGTTACCAAAATATTCCTTAAAAACTTTTTTACTTTGGACAAGGATTTCTCCATCGCTTTCAAATTTAACTTTCACATCACCAACGGGCAGTCCTACAGAACCAAATCGATATTTGTAAGGATTGTTGAAAAATATGCCTGCAGTTGTTTCTGTAAGACCATAGCCTTCCAAAACTAAAATTCCCGCAGCGTGAAAAAATTCAATAATTTCTTTTGAAAGCGGGGCTCCTCCGCTAACCAGAAAACGAATTCTGTTTCCCATTTTTGCATGTAATTTTGAAAAAACTAATTTAAAAGCTAACCTGTATTGAATCAAGGTGGTCAAAGGAACAGATTTTTTTGCTTGCTTAGCTTTGCTTACTTGTTGCCCCAGAGCAATAGCCCAGTGGAAAATCTTCTTTTTAACTTCACTGCCTTCTTCGACCTGAGATAAAATGCGAGAGTAAATTTTTTCAAATATTCTTGGGACCGCAAGCATAAATGTAGGTTTTATTTCCACCAAATTAGCTGAAATTCTATCTATGCTCTCTGCAAATGCCATCTTCCAACCAAAGTGCACATGAACCCAAAGTTCAACCCGTCCAAAAATATGGGCAAAGGGCAAGAAGGTGAGTGTGGAGTCACTGTCATTGACGTCAAGTATAGGTTTTAGGTCATCACATTCTGACGAAATACAAGAATGCAGTAAGACCGCGCCTTTCGGTTGTCCTGTTGTGCCTGAAGTGTAAACGATAGTTGCTATTTCTGAAGGTTGATTTTGTTCGGCAGAATTTTTAAAAAAATCCGGATGACTCTTTAAGTAATCTGATCCTAATTTCAAAGCGTCTTCCCACTGAATTACTTTTGAGTTTTCTAAAGGGCAAAAAGCAATCATAGTTTTTAGAGTTGGAAGTTTATCAGATAAAATTTCTAATTTTTGAAATTGAGCCGAGTCTTCTAAGAGAACTGCTACAGCCCCCGAATTCTTCAAAATAAACTCCACATCTTCCGCTGTACTATTTTGATAAAGGGGAACTGTCACTGCGCCCAGTCCTAAGATGGCCATGTCTGCCACATTCCACTGGTATCTGGTGTTGCTCATGATGGCTACTCGATCTCCTCGCTTGATTCCTCTGGAGACCAATGCACCTGCTAGGCGTTCACTTAAGGAATAGTATTCAGGCCATGAAATGTCTGTCCATTTCCCATTTTTGCTATACCTCAACGCAACTTGGGTTGGTGGACGTTTACCCGCAACTACGAATGAATGACTGATAGTATTTTGTGACATGCAATAATTAGTAACGTAAATCAGGGATTTTTACGAGGGAAAAGCGTGATAGTTTTCACTGTGTCCTGCTTTACCGTGACGGTCTGTTGATCTTGAGTATTGGAATAAGGATTGATTGCTACTATTTTTAAAACCGTACCCGCTTGGACGGCATATTTTTTTATAGGACTCTTTTCCGACAATTTTTGACCATTAATATAAATATCTGATCCTGATGGCTGTACGTCTATGTTGAGATATCCCATGCTGGCTTTTTGAAGAGTGGCCAGAAATTCATCGATGGACTTAGTGATTAAATAATCTCGAGTATAGGGGAAGTATCCGTCTCGTATTAAAGAGATAGTCACTTTTTTATTGATAGGGAGGGTGACCTCAGCGGGTGTTAACCCCACTAACTGATTGTCTATGTTGATTTGTGCACCGGAGGGAATGCTTCTAAAAGTTACTCGTCCATTTTCTATGAGCACTGCGGGTTTATTATTTTTTCCTAATGAGGATTGAGAATTCTGATAGATGGGTGTGTTTCTCACTAGACCTATTCCCCAATCAATCACTTTGACAGGATCTTTTAAAAGGGCCACTCCACCAATTATCACGGATCCCAAAAGAAGGAGTATGGGAGCCCATTTCAGAAGAAGACTCTCATGCCTGATAGCGCCACCATTTGAATAAGTTCCTGTTCCAGAATTAAAACGGCTCTGCTGCAGAGGCAGGGCCACCGATTGTCCGATGGTTTTCTTAAAAAGCTCACCGCGGTCTACCTTAATAGACATCTCCTTAACTTCAGTCCCATTTAAATTTAG
>JBBQPV010000042.1:0-9568 GCA_038216925.1 Bdellovibrionia bacterium | reverse complement strand
ACAAGGGTGGTCACTCCTGGACTTGTGTACGATCCTGAACAACTTGATCTCAACACGGCTAACTATGTTTGCGCGCTCATTTCAAAATCCAGAAACCTCTATGACTTTTCAGCCATCGAGGCAAGCACTGGTGAGGTTCTTGTAGCAAAAAATATTTCTCCCGGACAAGTTATGACGTGGTGTCAAAAACTCTGCCCTCGTGAATTTGTAGTCAAGGCAGGGTTTGAATTATTTTTTGACCCTCAGTGCATTCTCTCCTACTCTAAGTCTTTAATTAATTCGGTAGATGAGTTTCTCACTGACTACGTCAAAGAAACTCAGGGAGAAGAAATTTTGCAAACCCTGGGAACACCCAGGTCCATGATTGACAACTGTCTAGAAATCTCCGAAGTGTGCGCAAAGCATTTAGAGCTTTTTAAAAATTATGACGGAGATGATAGAGGGGCGTTATTTTACGCCGTTAATTTTAATAAAACCCCAATGGGTGCGCGTCTTCTAAAATCTCGATTGGCCAGTCCATTTTGCGACCTTTCAAAAATCCACGTTGAGCAAAACCTAGTTGAAAAATTTTTTAACGACAGCCAACTCTTGGCTGATATTTCTGTGAGTCTCGCCCGCGTCGGAGATCTTGAAAGAAAGATTGTTAAGCTCTCTAATTCCCTTTGCAATGCCAGAGATTTGCAAGGACTGGGACTTGCCCTTGAACAAGTGCAATCTGCTATTAAAAGAGCTCCTGGGTTTTTTCATCATTGTGACACAGACATCTGCCACGGCTTAGCTGATGATGTTCGGCGCATTCTAAGAGATGAACTCCCGCACTCAACAAAAGAAGGCGGGATGGTCCGCTCGGGAATCAGCGCCACCTTGGATGAATACGTCGAGTTGGCAACCCATGGACAAACAAAGCTCACAGAGCTTGAGTCTAGGGAGAGGCTAAACTCAGGCATTCAAAGCTTGAAGATTAAATATAATAATGTTTTCGGATACTCATTTGAGATAACAAAATCTAATTTGGACCGTGTCCCTCAGCATTTCGTGAGAAGACAAACCCTTGCTCAGGCTGAAAGATTCATCACTCCGGAGCTGAGTGATCTGGAACAGAAAATATTATCTAGCGAACAAAAAAAAGGCGAATTAGAATTTGCCATTTATGAGGAGTTAAGAAAAAAAATTCTAAAAGAAGCCATGAGTTTGCTGAAGATTTCTAGGGCAGTGGCGCACTTAGATTTAATTCAAAGTTGGGCTAGATTAGCTAGAGAAAAAAATCACTGTAAGCCCAGTTTTAATGACATGGGAGAGTTGAAGTTAGTTAAATCTCGGCACCCGGTAGTTGAGCAAAATTCCGATGTCATATTTATTCCCAATGACATTCAAATTGAAAAAGGCGGCTGTATCCTCTTAACGGGCCCCAATATGGCCGGTAAGAGCACTGTGATGAGGCAAGTCGCACTCACCTCGATCTTGGCGCAGTGTGGGGCTTTTGTGCCCGCTGATTCTGCAAGCCTTCCAGTTTTTGACAAGGTTTTTACCCGCATCGGATCTAGCGACAATCTTTCTCGGGGCCTTTCAACTTTTATGGTGGAAATGACCGAGACTTCTACAATTATAAAAGAGGCGACTGAAAATTCTCTCGTTGTTCTGGATGAAATTGGCCGGGGCACGAGTACCTATGATGGACTCAGTCTGGCCCACGCCATATTGGAACATTTTGTCACAGAAGTTGGGGCCGTGGTTTTATTTGCTACCCACTATCATGAGCTCACCGAGTTGCCGGCGGGTAATTCTAAAATCAAAAACTTCCACATGAGTATTGAGGAATATAATGACGAGCTCATTTTTTTACATAAACTCAAATCTGGTCCCGCTGATCGTAGTTACGGGATTGAAGTAGCAAAGCTTGCGGGTTTGCCTTTGACAGTGACTACGAAGGCCTCACGGGTTTTAAAGGATCTTGTGTTGAAAGCGGAGAAGGTTCACTCAAAGCAAATGACTTTCGAGGAAAAAAATGAACCCGACCAGCAGCTAAATATATTGGTTCAGAAATACTCCAGCGCTTTGAATGCCATTGATTTGAATACCACTACTCCCATGTCCGCACTCAATCTCTTAGCCTCACTTAAAGAAATCCAATGAAAGATAATATGAGAATTCCAATTTCTTCTAAGGGAAAAGATTACCTGAGGCGAGGAGGACTGTGGATTTTTGCCAATGAATTTCAAGTTAAAATGAACACGTTGAAAAAAGGGGAGTGGGTTGATTTTTATTTCAAAGATGAATTTTTAGGTTACGGATATGTGAATCCCCATTCCCTTATTGCGGGAAGAATTTGTAGCAGAGACAAGATTCAAAACAGAAAACTCTTATTAGAGCAAAAGATCTCAAAATGTTTAGAGTTAAGAGAGTCAAATCTCCAGTCTTTTCGGGCGGTGTTTGCAGAAAGCGACCATCTTCCTGGATTAATAGTGGACGTGTATAAACACTTAAAAACCACAGTTGTTATTCAGTCTTCAACAGACGGTATGGATGAGGCCCAAGAAGACATTCTCGCTGCAGTTAGCGAAATCTTTAAACCAGATGAACTTGTATGGCGGGCTGACGGAAGCATAAGAAATCTTGAAGGCGTAGAAATGTATGTCAAAATTATTAAAGGAGAGGAAGACGCAGTTAGAAATGGAATTGTGGCTGAAGGCGATCTTCTGATTGCGGCTGATTTCTACAAAGGGCAGAAAACTGGTTTTTTTATAGACCAGAGAGAAAACAGATTATTTTTAAAATCTCAAAGTGAAAATAAATCTGTTCTGGATCTCTGTTCCTATTCGGGTGGTTGGGGATTAAGCGCTTTAAAAGGCGGAGCTTCCCATGTGACCTTTGTGGATCAGAGTGCAGACGCTTTAAAGCTTGTTCAAAAAGGCATTGAACTCAATAAATTTAAAAATCCAACTAAACTTGTTGTTAAAGATGTCTTTGAATTTTTTAACAATGACCCTCAAACTTATGACATTGTCATTTGTGATCCACCTGCATTTGTGAAATCAAAAAAAAATATCGCTCAGGCGGAACAGGCCTATTTTAAATTAAACCAACAGGCATTAAAAAAAGTAAAACCTGGTGGAATTCTTTTTACTTGTAGTTGCAGCTATCATTTGTCAGAGGAAAAGTTCACAGAAATTCTTACCCAGTGTTTTCAGTCTTACGGAATTGAAGGGTCCGTGGTGTACAAAGGCAGCCAAAGTGCCGATCACCCCTGGATTATCAACCGTCCTGAATCACATTATCTTAAATGTTTGGGGATAAAGCGTCATCCAAACTGAAACATAACTGCTAACTGGACTAAGTCTAGGTGTTAACAAATTTTTCTAAGTCCACATGATTGCTACACATTCTTTAGTGCAGTCTAGCGGTTAAAAAATAGGCAAAAATATTTATAAAAAAGCACGACAAAAGTTATTGTGGCTATATGTCGAGTCTGCTACGATTATTTCAGTAAGGGTAGGGTCATGGAAGGCTCGCACCAAGGTAGATGCAGTCCTTCCAGAAGCCATTGTATAACTGTCTCATTAAGAAGGGGGAGCAAGGATGCTCAAAGATATTCTCACACAAAAGGGTCTCAGTCATCGCGAAGCCGAAGTGGCTGAACTCGTTTCAAAAGGTCTGTCCAATAAAGAAGTCGCAAATCAATTGTTCGTGACTGAAAAAACAGTCAAATTTCACCTGACAAATATTTATAAAAAAATGTCAGTGAAAAGCCGCGCTCAGTTGATCGTATGGTGCATGCCCCATATGGACTTTGTTGGCAACAACAACAACACCAGCGCTCCCGCTATCACCCCAATAGTTGCTGCAGCAGCAATTCCATCTATTGGCGGCAATAACACAGGAAACGGCGAAACGGGCTTATAAGACTTTAGTCAAGTTTTAGGGCCCAATTGCCGAAAAGATAGAAGGAGACATCTATACTTGGACACGCTTGCGCGGGGCGATCTTGGCGGTGATGACGTCATCATGACTGAGATCGTTCTACCTAGCCACACTAACTCACTAGGAACTATTTTTGGTGGTGTGGTCATGAGCTGGATCGATATAGCTGGAGCAATTGCAGCTCAGAGGCATTCTCGCAAAACAGTGGTGACTGCGAGCATAGACGACCTCTCTTTTATCACTCCGGTGAAAAAAGGGTGGATTGTCCAACTCCGAGCAAGAGTGAATTACACATCACGCACTAGCATGGAAGTAGGTGTGAGAGTCGACGCGGAAAACCCCCTTACGGGGGAATGGCATCACACAGCTTCTGCCTACATGACTTTTGTCGCCATCGATGAAAGCGGGAAGCCAGTGACAATCAAGCCATTTATTCCACAGAGTTCTGATGATAAGCGCCGATTCGATGAAGCCACAAAGAGACGTGATTACAGGCTTTCACGAAGAGGGAAGAAATAAAAAAAGTTATATGAAAAATAGTCGGGGATTTTCACTCTTGGAATTAGTAGTGGCAATGGCCATTGGCGCCATCATGAGTTTAGCCATGGCTACGGTGTTTACTTTTTCTGCAGAACAGTTTGCCTCATTAATAGATCAAAACGATACGGAAGAGAGTTTACTCTTAGCTTCATATTATCTCCGCGCTACAATTGCTCAGGCTGTGAAAACCGCTGCGACATTTGGGGATCCTTCCGTTCTAGGGGTCTACGATGGCACTACCCAAGACAACACAATTACACCTTTGAATGTAGTAAAAGGATATTTTGATTTATCCAAAGTTTGTAAAGATGCCGTAGGAGTGCGCTGTAAATCTATGTATAACACCGCTCCCAATATTATCTGGGTGCCTGACACGGTAAATGCATTGGCTCTTTTTGTTCGGGAAAACGGGGGAGACGGACCCAATCCAAATAATCCCACTAGTGATTACACTCCTACAGGAATTTTCTATAATCCCCCTGCCACTATTCAAGCCCTGCCCAACGGAAGTATGGGAACAATATATATAGCCCAGGCCCCGGCAGTCACAGGAAACTTTACGGTGACCGTTGCGGGACTTAACAGTCAGTTGAAATTTGATCATATCGTGGCGTTTGGACTTGTGGACTCAGCCACTGGCCCTCCTTATACAACTTTTGCGCCTGCATCTACTGTAGGTCCGCCCCCAGTGGTGATGAATTATACCGCCGTGGGAGCAGTAAATTTATACATTCGAGCGCGATATTTTAAACCAACATCAAACGTTAAAAACTATGCTGCGGATCCCGCCGTTGCGGCGGCGGCAGGCTCTCTGTTTAGGGACATCGAAACAAACGTCAACATAGGTTTAAGAGATAATGTCCTTGGACCCAGTCTGCTGGGGCCCGCGGGTTCAGTGGAGAGACTCACTTCAGGTTTGTATTTTTATAGATTTGCTGGTCCGCAGATGACAAATTTTTAAGAGGGTGACTTTATGAAAAATCAAAATGGATTTGCTCTGATGGTAACTTTAATGGTCTTGTCCGGGGCCATTTTAGTTTCTCTGTCTTTAAGTTATCTCTATACGGTAAACAGGGTTCGATACCACTATCAGATTAAGGAAGCTTACAAACTTGTGGATGCGTCAGAAGGCGCGGCTAAATCAGTGAAGGCAGTTTGGGACAAAGCCGCCATCGCTTGTCCGGGGTGTGCGCCGGGGGTCATTGCGGCGTCTTTAAATCCAAATAATGGTGTTGGGCTTCATATGCCTGCAAGCTTAAGCTATACCAATCCTGATAATCCTTTGCTGCCCTATCAATTTAATACTTCCCTAGTGGTTGGATCAAACGGAAACATTGAAATAAAAATTAAAAATAAGATTGAACACAGGCAATTCAATAGGTTTGAAAATTTTGTTGCCAAATTAGATAAGTTTTTTCTGCAGCGGCCTCAAGAAAAATTAAAAGTTATACCAGGTGATTTTATGCCGTCAAGACCTACGATGGTCGGGTGGCTAATGCAAGAATCTCAAGCTTTAGCTGCCTGTGTTTGCGCTACAGACCCACTTTTTTGCGGATATCCAAACCTTACCATGTGCACCTTGGGCCCCAATGTTGGCGCTCCAGCAGCTGTGATTACGAACACGGCCGTAGCGAATGATTGTCAGGCGGCCGCAGCTGGAAGCGATATTCTCCCGGGTTGCGCAAAGTGTGCGCAAAAGCCCGGCGTTCCCAGTGGCTGCGTTCAATTGACGATGACTATGAACGGAAACACAGTAGTTCAAAGTGTCAGGGTCTCTAATGGAGATGATTTCTAATTGTAACATAAGAAATCTTATCGGACAAAGTAATATTTGAGAAAGCGCTAACCTACCTTCACTTAAAGTGCAGCGTTTCTTTTTCTAAATTCCATGTCATCATTTATTCATGAGGAAATACTTTGTAGTATTTATGATCCTTCTGCTCGCAGAATTTTCCAACGCTTCAAGTGTTAAAGACACGGCACAATTTTCTGGAGGTAGTTTTGCAGATAGTTTGAATTTGGTTTACGTAACAGATCCATGGACTCTGGACTTAGATTATAGCTACACAAATACCCAGTCACCCGTGCCCGATGAGCTAACTGCAATTTCCACCAGCGTAGAGTACGAATTTAAGAACAAGTTTCTATTGGGTGGAGGACTCAACTATTCTAATTCCAAGGCTGATCTTGTAACTGGTATAGAACCCCACATCACAATTGGTGGTACGATTAATCTAGAAGAGGAAACTAATTCAGACAAGTTCACACCCACCCTTGATCTAACTTTGGATCTTGGTTCCAATCACATTTCTCAGACTCCTGGATTAACCACTGGTCCGGGGCCCAACCCAGTGGTGAGAATCCGGCAGTTAGATCTGACTCAAAAATCTGCTGGTCTAAACATTGTTGCAAATCCGTGGGAGTGGGTAAGTTTAAGACTGAGTCTGATTAAATATACATATGATAAAAATGTCGCTGACTTCATAAACTCTCTCCAAGGCGCCAGATTTTTTGTCTCCCGTTCAAGTTCCTTTGCCAATTCCATTTCTACTCTGCCCGCTTATTTAAATGAAATAGCACTCACGTTTTATTTTTTGGAGAAATTTAATTTTAAAGCGGATTATTCTACAGCTCAAGAAGCGGCAAATGGTGATCGGGATCAAGACATCAGCGGGACATTAGGATATGCAATCTTTGAATCTTGGACTCTCGCCTTAGGATTTGGTCAGTCTATGGGAGCCACAACCACCACCAATTACGGCATTGCTGCTTTGACTTTTAGATTTTAAAGCTGTTTGAATCCCAATGCTTTGGCCTTTTTAACCTGACTTTTAGAAATAGAAAAAACGTGAATTTCACCGGACGGTGATCCGCAGAGCTGCGCATGCATCATTCCGTCATTTTGCGTGTGGGCCTCAAGGACAGTCACTTTATTTTTTGTTAGGATGTCTTTCATTTTTTCAATGGGAGTGGCTTGACCTGTTCCGCACTGTTTATCCCCGCTGGCTTTATAAACCTGTACGCTCCCCGGAGGAGACGTCTTTGGTGCTGCCGGGGGAGGTGCGGCCGTCACGCTGGGAGTGCCGTCTTCATTGACGGTAGCTGCATTTTCAACCGGCTTTTGGGGAGTGTTACTACACTGACCATGGGAACAAGCTGCCATCAGAAGAATAGGGAGAAGGGATGCTAGTTTGCCCATTTAAGATTATCCATTTCAGGCTGGTACCATTCTATTTTTAATTTATGAAGATTTGCCTGGTTTGAAAACACATAAATTGAAGACGCATCTTTGTCTACAATGGGCGTCGCCATGATTCCCGAGCCAGGATTATATTGTGCGAGTTTTTTTCCATCTTGTTGATTTAGCGCTGTCAGACTTCCGTCACTCATTCCAAAAATCACTAGTCCACGGTGAATCACGGCCTGAGTTGGAATTCCGTATTTTTCTTCATAGGAATATTTCCACTGAACTGCTCCAGTTTTTTTATTAAGAGCATAAATATTGTGATTCAGTGAAGAAAATATAAGCAGGTCCCCGTCTATAGTGACTGGCACTGAGCCCCCTTCATCAATTCGCCACTGAATTTGTCCATCACTACGGCTAAGCGCATACAGCGCTCCGTCATAACTGGAGACCCAAATGGTGTCCTCTTCAATTACGGGGGACCCATCGACATCTACAAATTTTAAGTTTGTAGAAAGTTTTCTCTCCCACATCATTGATCCGTCATTTATATTTATGGCTGCCAAGTATCCGTCACTGAATCCGGCATAGACGGTGTTTTTGTAAACAGTGGGCCTTGCGGCACCTCTGATACTCAATGAGCTTACATCTCCCCTATTGTAATTCCAAATTTGCTTTCCTGTTTTGGCGTCTAGGGAATAGAGAATATTATTTCCTGATATAAAATAAACAATCCCGTTCACCAGCGCAGGGGCTCCTAGATTTTCTGTTCTAGTGGGGTAACTCCAAATTATTTTTCCGGTGAGTTTACTGATAGAATAAAAGTTCCCGTCACTGCCGCCGAAGAATAGGGATTTGTCATCTGAGGTAAATCTAGACTCCACTCCATTTCTTACATCAAAGCGCCACTTTACCCGTCCGTTGTCCTTTGACCATGCCACAACTCCGTCGATTCCGTTTCCTTGAAATACGGTTCCATCTTCTACTAGAGGTGCCGTTCTTTCCCCATGTTTATACCCATAGTTTTCTGAGGCGAGAGCACTTCTGATCCAGTCTGCCTCAAATCGAACTTTCTTACTTTGTGGAGCGGTAGAGCATGCGAGCACACTTGTGAGTAAGGTGAGAACTAAAATTGATTTCATTTCATAGACCTTGAGTATTTTTTCGCAGTTTTAGCAATCTCGGGGCTCTTATTGAGAGCTTCCGCTTTAGCATACATTTTTAATGCTTCTGCTTTTTGGCCAAGTTTTTCATAGCAAAGTCCCTTTTTGATAAAAACCGGACCATGCATGAAAGCCATTTCTTCTCTTCCTTCAATTTGATTCCACTCCGCGATGGCCTCTTTGCAATTATCCTTGGCTTCAAAGTTGGAAGCTAGGGCATTATAAGTAAGGGCGCCGGTCACAGGACTAGAAGGGGTGTTCCTGATTTTTTGTAACAGAGCGATATTGTCATCATATTTTTTGAATCCGTAATTAATTCGGGAATAATCCAGTGCCGCAAAAACCGCCGACTGCGTTGAAGGATAGTTTTCTACTACTTTTTTCAACTGATCAAGAGCGGGCCTGGCGGATTCTTCAGTAAGAGGAATTTGTGGTTTCTTCGGTGCCCCAGGCGGAGTTTGATTAGAATCGGGATTTTCTGCGGTTTTTAAAATCTTTTCAGCCCTATAGAGTTCGGTCTGTGCTTTTGTCTCTATGTTTTCCGCGTACATTCCCCAAACGGACCACACTACTCCGAGACCTAAAAGCACAGAGGTCACGCCGATGATTAACGGCTTATGCTTCACTCCCCAACCGGCAGCTTTTGATGTTTGGGCGATAAACATGTCAGGATTTTTTAAATCCGCTTTTGTAAGTTTTGTTTCCATTGAACTCATTGTCCTTTTTTTAAACTACTTGTTTGCAAGTTTCAATAAAATGAGAC
>JBBQPV010000041.1:0-9574 GCA_038216925.1 Bdellovibrionia bacterium | reverse complement strand
GATGGCCACCTTAGCTTTTGCCGCCGCGGCGATATAGGCAGACACAAGCCCTGCTGATCCAGCGCCGATCACCACCAGATTGTAATCAAAACGACGAGGCTTATTATATTTTTTCATTTGCATTCGCCCTTTAATAAATTCCAGGAGTCGCTTGGCGATGAGTGGAATAAACCCGAGAATCACAAAAGACAATAGGATACTTGGTGAAAGCACATCCTTTAAATTGTGGATCTGTGCTATCTGAGTGCCTGCATTCACATACGCGGCAGTTCCTGGAAGCATCCCCACCTGGCTGACGAAGAAAAAAACAACTGTTCGAATTGGAGTTAGGCCCATTGTTAGATTGATTAAGAAAAAAGGGAATATAGGTACGAGTCGAAGGGAAAAAAGATAAAATGCTCCCTCTCGTTTGACACCACGGTTAATATTTTCTAATTTTTGGCGAAAGCGATTTTGAACAACGTTTCTAAAAAGAAATCGTGAGCCTAGAAAAGCAAGTGTGGCTCCCAAGGTACTTGAAATGGAAACAAGGCCTGTCCCAATCCAAAAACCAAAAATCGCGCCGCCGGCTAAGGTTAGAATTGTAGCTCCAGGCAGCGACAACGCAGTGGAAGCAACATAGACCGCAACATATATTCCCGATAGCAACCAAGGGTGGAGATCACGGTAGGAAGTTAAGAGTGATTGCTTTTCCTTCAAGTTTGAAAGTGTCAAATACTGACCAAGATCAAAGATGTAAAACGAGGCCATGGCCGAGACTGCCAAAACCAACAGTACGGTGCGAATAATAGGACCCTTCGACATGGATTTTCCTTTCAATTTTATTAAATGAATTAAACTCCACATTTATTACAAGGGCGATGTAATAATATGTGAAAGTAATCGGAGGTACAAAATGACGTGTTTGGTACAAATTATATCATTACTCTGTGTAGTTACCGGTTCAGGCTTGGCCCTGGGGGCTGGATTTGACCAACACCATCTGAAATGGACGACATTTCTAAAACAAAACGTCATTACCAAAGGTCAAACAGTTTCAGTAAAATACAACGCGGCCAAGAATGATCCAGCCATTCTCAATTCTTATGTTGTTTCTATTGAGTCGGTTAAAAAGAAAGACTTTGATGATTTTTCAGAAAATGACCGTCTAGCGTTTTTAATTAATGCCTATAACGCTCTCACAGTAAAACTCATTGTGGATCACTATCCGGTAAAATCTATTAAAGATATAGGTTCTGTTCTTAAGAGTCCGTGGAAACAGAAATTTTTCACTTTTCTTGGGGAAGTGCATAGCTTAGATGACATTGAACACGAAATGATTCGCAAATCTTTCCCAGAGCCACGGATTCACTTTGCTCTTGTGTGCGCCTCAAAGGGTTGCCCAGCGCTGCGGAATGAAGCTTATGAAGGAAATACCCTCAACGCGCAGCTAGATTCGGCAGCAAAAACGTTTCTTTTAGACCCGAGCAAAAATAGATATCTCATCGATACCAATCGCCTAGAGATTTCTTCGATTTTTAAATGGTATGGAGACGACTTTGCGAAAAAATTTGGCTCTGTTGAAGAATATCTAGCAACGCGAATAACCACTGATCTCAAATCTCAGCAAACCATTAGAAACAAAAAAGCATTAATTACTTATTTGGACTATGATTGGTCGTTGAACGAAGAAAAGTAGTGGCGGAGGAAATAATGCGCGTGTCAGAAAAACCAAATCATAATTATCCTATTTTAGCGCGCGTCATTTTCTGGGCGCAGAAAAAGAAATATGGCGATAGCCTCACCCCATCTAAAATTTGGGGCCGCTCCCCCAAACTCCTTTACGGACTGCAGGCACTTTACCGTGCAGTGGATAGAAAATCCTCGCCGCTGGAACCTTCTCTGCGCAGTTTAATCAGCATTAAGATATCACAAATTAATGACTGCGCATTCTGCACCGATATTGGAGAAGCTCTTCTCCGAAAGCGCGGTGTGAGCCAAGAAAAAGTCATAGCCATTTCCCATCACGAATCTGCCCCTGAATTTTCTGAGCGAGAGCGAGTTGCTATTGACTATGCCGTTGCCATGACGGTAACCGGTCAATCAGTTAGTGAGGTTCTTTTTGAGCGTCTTCGTAAGTACTTTAAAGATGACGAAATCGTTGAACTCACAGCAGTGATTGCATTTCAGAATCTCTCAAGTAAATTCAATGCGGCGTTAGGCATTCCTTCTCAAGGATTTTGTCACAAGTGACTATTTTCGACGGTTTTGGTTTTGCACTGGTTCTCTTATTGATCGCAATTTCTGGATTTAAGCGCGCCGCGGACCGAGGAGATTATTTAGTGGCTAGTCGCCAACTCGGTTTTTTCCCTCTGATGGCAACACTTGTGATGACCGAATTTAATACTTCTACCTTATTTGCATTCGCAGGTATTGGTTATATGGCAGGCCCGATGGCCCTGTCTCTTCCCCTGGTTTTTCTCATAGGACTCGGCTGGTATACAGTATCTGTTGCCAAGAAATGGAAGAAACTCAATGGCCTCTCGGTAGCGGAGTTATTCACCGAGAAATTTGGAAGACCCTTTGGGCGACTCGCCTCTGGATTTTTAATCTTTGCCATGCTTGGGTTTAGCGCAACATACATTAAATCTTTGTCCCTATTGTTTGGGCCGTTTTTCCCGACACTCTCAACCTGGCTCTTAAGTGCCAGCATTGCCGCAGTGGCAGCCTTTATTACATTCCGAGGTGGAATGCGTTCAATTGTAAGAAGTGACATCGTGAGTTTTATTTTCAAGATCATTTTTCTTCCTTTATTGTTATTCATAGGGATCAGTAAGTTTGGAAAGCTCTCCTCTCTAGTAAAAGTATTTCCTGCCGATCAATTAGGAGTAAATCCCATAGGACAATGGAATAACGCCTCACTTCCTTTTTGGTTTGTTTTAACTCTTATCATTATTACGATGTTCACCTACATCTGTTCGCCCTGGTATGGGCAAAAAATTTTTGCGGCCAGAAGTGAAAAAGTGGCTTTCTGGGCAACCGGTGCCAGCGCGCTGGTTGTGTTTTTTTTGTATGGGAGCATTGTACTTGCCGCCGCTTACTTTCGGATGGAGAACCAAACATTGAAAAATCCGGAGACAGTTGTGCCGCAGATGATGACCCAATGGTTTCCTCCACTATTGCGGGGAATGGGTTTTGCTATTTTGTTTTCGACCTCTCTTACCGCACTCACTGGAATGTGGAGTGCGTTGGTCGCTATGGTCATTGCCGATTTTCAAAGTAAGAAAATCCCAGCGATTAGTGTGCAAAGAATGATGATGATATTTTTTGCTACGAGTAGTTGGCTTGCCGCAAATATTCTCGTTGATGACATTCTTAAGAAACTGATTTTAGCAAATATCCCAATCGCGGCTCTGTCCTTTGCTCTTCTCGGTGGATTCTACTGGTCTAAAACTAGTCCAGCTGGAGCCTGGCTAAGTTCGATCTTTGGCGTCCTCTGGGGTATCGGGTGCTATTTAAAATTTGGCGAGGCTGGCGGATACACTTGGTACTGGGCCATTTATGGAATTCCTCTTATTTTTATTGTAGGAACTTCTGCGTCTTGGTTATTTCCTAGAGTTCACGATAAGCCAGCAGTGATCTCATGATGACTGTAAAAAAAAGTATGATTATCCAAATGGGCAAAGCAACGTGTGTCACGCTGGGAAAAAGCAGGATGACGGAATAAAAAATGCCGGTTTCACCGCCCTCTGCGAAGCCAGTTGCTAGCCTTAACCCCCGATTGTCTTTGACCGCCAGCTTGGCGTCTGTTTGTAAACTGCCCAGCGATAAAGCTGAAGCGATACAAAGAACGTAGAAAAACAGAATGAGATTCCACTGAATAGAAAATTCCGGGCGGATGAGAGCAAACGCGATGATCATCAAAGAGTAAGAAGCCATATCAAGTAAAATATCTAGGTAGGCGCCAAAGCGAGAAGTCTTGCCGATTTGCCGGGCATAAATTCCATCGGTTCCGTCAAAATAACGTGATATCCACCAAAGGATAAGGGCGAGAGTGTTATGGCCTCCGACAATTGAAATAGCGGCCAAAATAGAGACAATGAAGGCAAGAACGGTGACACCATTGGGCTGCAATCCAAAGAAACGATATATCCCACAGATTGTAACCGAGAATTTTTCAAGCTTTTTCCTGAATGGATTATCTATCATTAAATAATTTATATCAAACTTAAGACAATCTTTCTATCGATTGATTTATGAATAGAAAAACTATATATTTTAAAAGTTAGGTGAGGAAGCAAGCAAGCAAGGACAACTCGTTGGAAAAACCATTTTGGAAAAGACCTGCAGTTAATATTTCTAGGCCTAAAACCTTTCTTTACGCAGCAATTTGGATTTCGGCCGGAGTAGTGGGAGTCGCTGCCGTAATGTATGCAAGACTTATCTCCGCCCTCCAATTTCATTTTTTTGCTTACTTCCATTCGTATCCCGTTGCGGTCTCCTGCACAGGGCCCCTATTTTTTATATTAGCAACGGCCTTGGTTAAAAAGTTCGCACCCGATGCGAAAGGCAGTGGCATTCCCCAAGTGTTGGCAGCCATTGAAAAATCTAAAGTTCAGAATATGGGTGATGCGGCATGGAAAAGTTCCCTTGTTTCGTTAAAAACCGCATCCGTCAAAGTCATTTCGTCTGCATTAGGAATTTTGGGAGGAGCTTCTATTGGTCGAGAAGGGCCCACAGTCCAAATTGCAGCATCTGGATTTGCATGGATAGGACATCGGATCAGAAAATCAGCGCCTGGAATTGATTTACAATCTTTTTTAATTGCGGGAGCTGCGGCAGGCGTGGCTGCGGCTTTTAATACTCCCATAGCTGGGATTGCCTTCGCCCTTGAAGAAATAGCAGATGGAATGTTTGGTCCCTTCCGGCAGATTGTCATGCTTGCAGTCATTATTGCGGGTGTTATGGCCCAAGGACTGAGTGGAAATTATCTGTATTTTGGACATTCAACAATTATAAAAGTTCCTGTTCTTTTACTTTTGCCAGAAGCCTTAGCGATAGGAATTTTAGGTGGAATTCTAGGAGGTTTTTTTGCAAAACTTCTTGCCTATCCCAAGCTCACCCGTTTGCCTCAACATTGGATTTTGAGAGCTTTTGTATGCGGAGCCATTTGTTCTTTAATCGGTTATCTTACCCATGGGGCCACTTCAGGTTCAGGATATGAAATAACGCGAAGTGTTTTAGAGAGTGAGAATATAGACAATGCCAGTGTTATTTTTCCATTCTATAAATTTGTCACGTCAACATTTTCATATCTGTCGGGCATGGCCGGAGGGATTTTCTCACCAAGTCTTTCAATGGGAGCGGGTCTGGGCATAGCCGTCGCTAAACTAGCGCACTTTGCGAATTTCAAAGCTTGCGCTTTAATTGGCATGGTTGCATTTTTCTCTGGGGCTATTCGTGCGCCGCTAACTGGAGTGATCATAGTTATGGAAATGACTGATGAACATATTTTGGTCTTGCCGTTTATGATCGCAGCCTACCTTGCGTTTTCATTAGGAAAGCGAATTATGCCCACGCCCCTTTACCACTACTTAGCGGAGAAGCATCTTGAAAGTTAAAGGCATCGGAATTTTTCTGTTATCTATGAGTCTGTATGCCCATGCAATGGAAAGTTCAGAATTATGGAAAGGGACAAAGACTGGGAGATATTCCCTCGCTCTAGAGAAGCTATTTGATAAGTGGAGTGTTGACAGAAGTCGTCTACATTTTGATTCTAAAATATCCGAAGTTAAACTTTCAGCTATCCCATCACCGGATGATGGTACTTACGTTGGAATTGAAGCAGTAACTTCCATTAGCGCAAGTCTGGATCAAACTATTAAAGTTCTCAGCGACATTAAGAATTATAAAGCTATTTATCCTGATCTTGAACTAATTGAAGAAATTCAGTCTCAAAATATTGATCATGTCATCCATTGGAAGTTTGGTGGTCCTTTGGGAACGCACACTGTTTACGACACCGTTCAACGCATTAGACAAATCGGAAAGGATAAGGCTGCTCTGATTTATCGGCTGTCCAAAAGTGAGGAAGTCCTAGATGCAGATGGAGTAATCTTTCTTGAGGAACATGAGGGCATAACAAAATATCTCTCCATCGACTTTTTTAATGCTAAATGGGGAATAGCCGGCACTCTTTTTAAAAATAAGATCTGGAGCACAGCTTGTGAGAACACGGGAAAAGCAACTGTCAATATCAGAGGTGCAGCCGAATCATCAAAAAAGATTACCGGTCACGATTCCGAAAAGGTATTGGTGAATTGTGGTGCGATGGAGAATCGAAAGACACAAGAAGGTTTTGAAAAGTTGTCTGCGAATATCTTCGACTAAGATAAAAATGGGCCACTGTATAACCCAAAAGAACTGCAAACGTATGATTAAACCCAACGTAGTTTTTTTCTATCAAAGAAATTAGAATCGTAATTAAACAAGAAAAAATCAATATCTGTCGCTTGTATTTCAGGAACTGAATCAAACCACCCAGGGCACCCATTACGCCAAGTGACGCTCCAACATCCATATATGTGATGGTTTCCTGCCACATCGAAATATTCATCGACTTCAAAATGGGAAGAAGAATAAAACCAGTGGGCACATCAGCGTTCATACTGATTAGAAATGCGAGACTTGCTATACTGGTACCCCCAATAAATTCTAGGGTGCCACAAAATAAAAACAGAAGAATCATGTTACTCAAAAGATGGAAGTAATTGAAGTGAACAAAATTCGAAGTGACAAGGATAAACCATTTATGATCAAAAAAGTCACTGTAGTTGAAACCATATTTTTGCATAGCTTCTGGTGTAACATGACCAAGCCATGATGTGGTATTCAGATACGTATAGAAATTGAGCCCCAAAATTAGAAAAGTAAAACGTAGTCGAGAGAGAAACTCTGGAAACGTAAAAGGTACAGGCCGGGCCAACGTAGAGACATTTGGAGACATAAGGTTGAGTAAAGGTTGTGGAAGTTGATTTCCTTCTTTCCACCTTTTCCATTTGAATAGAATATCTCCAATTAAGCCACGTCCACTAAACATTCCGCCAATAGCAATTGCATAACTGAGTTTAAATTCCGCAGGATAAAAAGCAAGGTACGCAGGTTCTTCCGAAGTTGGACCAAACTTTTTCTTAAAGTGATACAGAGACTTAAAGCGCATGAATGCTTCATGTCTGTTAAAGACATGCATCAATATTTTATTAAGCAATGGATAATTCTTATTGACGTCAGGTTCATCAAGACCCGCGAGTGATGCGATTCCAAGACTTGCAAATTCATATCCCTCCGTTTTGAACGTCTCCAGGGCTTTTACAATTAGAGCTTCACTAACGCCATTGATAGCGGTTGGACGTCTGATAAGATCATGAATAAAAAATCCATTTTTTCCAAACACTGGTGAACAAGCTAGAAAGGCTTCAATGTGGGACGCTGATCTCGCGACGAAATATCGTTTTTCATTAGAATATTTAAAAGGACTAACCTCTGAAATCAGCTGCATCTTTTCACTGCGTCTACTCAAAAACCAGTGGTCAAGAATTTCTTGTAATTCCGCTCGAATCTCAGGCGAACTGATCTGTTCTTTTGTAAGACTTTCTGTGGTGATTCCTTTTTTAATAACCTGACGAATGGAAGAAAGTATTTTGGGATCATGGTTCTCTGAATTGTAATCTTTTAATATAAACACAGGCTCCTTTCCCACCTGAATAATCCCAAATCCAAGCTCGGCCGCCTGTCTAGCTGTTACCTGATCTATTGGAAAAAGGAGACAATCCTTCTCTTGTTTTTGCGTTAAAGATGTAAAGTCCAATATAACATCCTTTGCGTCGCTGGGAGGGCAAAGGGGATCGGTGATCATGACATTTTGTTGGGCAAGAGATGCATATCCCACAAGAGGCTTAGGCCCTTGATTTTGGCCGCTAATTTGAGGCTCAAAATAAAAAAGTTTGCCGTAGAGATGCACAACGGAATTTGTATTTCTTCCAAATGCTTTAACCGCAGATTCTATGACCGTGTCCGATGGCGGCTTATAATCTAAGTTTTCTTCACGCTTATTTCTAATTGCAATCAGAAAACGTGCCGCATAGAAACCAACCCAGATAGTTAGCCCAAGAGCAGCAAGCCGCAGAAAATAAATTATTATGATATTCATCTCTTAACCTTTCGGCGAAAAAGCCCGAAAAGATGACATGGCTAAAGTTCAGTTAATACTCAAGAATAATATTGTGGTTGTCTTAGACGACAATGAGCTGTCTCGAACCTCTCTGAAATGGCTGTATGAGGATCTGGGAGCAACTGTTTATACGACAGGTCACCTGGAAAAAGGTCTTTCAGTTTTAGAGGGCCTAGTCAGTAATGAAACGCCTCCTGACCTCATTGTTGCCGACATTAGCCTCCCTGGATGTTACGGCCTTCAACCTTTGCAAAGTTTTAAAGATGCTCTCAAAGGCAAGAAAGTTCCTATTATTGTTATATCCCGTGGATTTAATAAAATTGCCATCAAGCGTATGATGTTATTTGGTGTCGTTGGATATGTGGAAAAGCCAACCCTCATTGATAAACTGTTTGAGTTTTCAATCGGTGTTCTTGCAGATCGCAGTAAAAGAAGCCCTGTTAATATTGTCTCCGACAAAAAAAGTGCTTAGAATTTAGAAACTAGTCTTTCAATGGAAACCTTTCCCAAACTGTGATTTAGTTAACGCAAAGAAATTAAGAGCGGCAGGTAGTCGAACGTGGAAGGCGCAAATGAAAATTCTGAGCATTTTTGTTTTTATATTAACATTGAGTCCACATGTCAGTGTGGCCTCGTCTCCTAAACTCCGCTTTAAAGCCGTTGCTTTTGATTATTTTGTAATCTTTGATCCAAACTCCGTCGTTCCTGAGGTGGAGAAAGTGTTTCCCGGTAAAGGTCTTGAATTCACAAAAGCGTGGCGGGCCAAGCAGTTTGAATATGGATTTATTCGATCAATCACGAAACATCACGCGGACTTCTTTGATGTGACCGGGGACGCACTGGATTACACTGCTGAAGCCATGGGGCTCAAACTGACTCCTGAGAACCGAACACTTCTTTTGAACTCTTATCTGACTTTGAAACCGTGGCCCGATTCAATTGCAGCTCTAAAAAAACTAAAGGCCGCGGGGGTGCGCATCATCACAATAGCTAACTTCAGTAAAAAGATGCTTTTGGCAAATGCCGATCACGCCGGAATTACAAATCTTTTTGATGACCTGTTAAGCACCGAGGTCAATAAGACCTACAAACCCGACGGCAACGCGTATCAGCTTGGAATGAAAAGGCTCAAACTTGAAAAAAATGAAATTGTCTTTGCAGCGTTTGGTGGCTGGGATGCATTTGGAGCTAAGAGCTTCGGGTATCCAACATACTGGGTTAATCGATTCAAATTACCAACGGAAAAGCTCGGGCTTGAGGCGGATCAAACATCAAACGATATAGCGGGCTTGTTGGAGTTTGTTTTAGGTAAGGTGAAGGATTGAAGCTAACAATTGACGAATCACTAATTTAGGATCTCAACCA
>JBBQPV010000040.1:0-9585 GCA_038216925.1 Bdellovibrionia bacterium | reverse complement strand
TACTTGTTGTGTTTTTTTACTGTCGATTTTACTTTTACTCACGGGGGAGTTCTCCTTTTGTTTTAATGGTTTAGCTTAGTTATTAAACCATTCTGGAGTACTCCCTTTTTAATTTCTACCACTTTCGGGACGCGGCCCTCTCAGTCATAGTCCCTACTCGAGCCGCCTTTTAAGAGCGACAAGAAGAATGGCTTATAACCTAGAAGCTCCTTGGGTTGCATTGTATGTAAATACTGGAGAGACATTGGATCAAGAAGATCAGCAAACGCTTCAAAAAAATATCTCACTAGCAAGGGAACTCGGAGCCGAGGTGATAACGATTGCGGATTCGGATCTGGTTCAAGGAATTCAAAAAATTGCTAAAGACAAAAATGTAACACAGATCGTGATAGGTAGACCGGACCGGCGATTTTTTCGTGACCTTTTTAGAGGCGGAGCATTTTTAGACCAGCTTGTCGCACAGACAAGTAAAATTGACGTGCACGTGATTCGAGCTGACAGGAGATCGCGCTACAAAAGGTCGCGGCTTAAGTGGCCCGAGTATGGCGGAAACTGGGTCGGGTACTACAACACAGTATGGTTTTTAGGAGTACTTTCTTTTCTTTCTTACGCGTTCTTGCCCTATGTTGGATACCGAGCACTGGGTCCAGTGTTTTTATTGGGTATCCTCATCGTTGCGGCCATTGGTTCACTAGGACCTTCCATTTTTGCGGCGATAGCTTCGGCGCTAATTTGGGATTACTTTTTCATTCCGCCCCAGTTCACTATTGTCATTCATGCTCATGAAGACATCGCCATGGTCTTAAGCTTCTTTTTCGTGGCTGTGATCGGCGGGTATTTAACTTCAAAAATCAGGAAACAAGACAGCATTTTAAGAGACCGGGAGGAATATTCAAGAAATCTCTATGAGCTCGGTAAAAATCTTTCGAATGCAAATAATACCAAAGAAATCTTAAACGTTTTGGCGTCGGTCGTTGGTCGGCAATTTGGAGGAGAAGTTTACCCCCTTCTCTTAAATAAAAATCAGAAATTACAGACCACAGATTACGGTTCAAAGAGACTGGATGATAAAGATTTTGCAGTCGCCGAATGGTCACTACAAAACAAAAAGCCTGCCGGTTGGTCGACTCCGACTTTGTCAGGATCTCACTGTGTGAGTTTCCCTATGATTGCGAACTCAGGGCCTGTTGGAGTCCTTGTGTTTTATCCAGCAAGAGGCTCAAAGGTACTCAATATTGAACAAGAGGTTTTTTTTGAAACCGTCATTAACCAAGTTGCAATCTCAATCGAACGCCTCAATTTCAGTGAAGCTGCGCAAAATGCAAAAGTTTATGAGGCCTCGGAAAAACTGCACCAGACTTTGCTTAATTCTGTATCTCACGAACTTAGAACACCGATAACGACCATTATTGGATCGGCCACTGCCCTTAAAGACAAAAATACTATTTCCAATGACAAATCTAGAGAGGATTTGACAGATGAACTTGTGAAGTCCGCCCGAAGACTCGATGGCGTTGTCGAAAATCTTCTGGATATGTCGCGGATAGAGAAAGGCTCTCTCCAACTTAAAAAAGAATGGTTTGATGCCCACGAGTTAATTAAAGAAGCCGTTAATGAATTGAAGGACGAAATCCAAGGGAGGCAAATAAATACTTCCGGCGATGGCGTTCTACTTATTGAGGGTGATTTTAAACTTTTAAAGCATGCCGTTAGTAATTTACTGCAGAACGCGATGAGGTATTCCCGCTTCGATTCTAAAATTGAAGTGATTCTGAAAAGTGAAGGCGGAAATGCTAAAATTCTTGTGAAAGACGAAGGGACCGGCATTCCCCGCGGCGAGGAGGAGCATATTTTTGAGAAGTTTTATAGACTCCCTGGAACACCCACGGGCGGACTGGGACTTGGACTTTCTATTGTTCGTAATACGGTCGAGCTCCACGGTGGAAATGCAGTTGCTCGGAATAGAGAAGATATCGCCGGAGCGATTTTTGAGATCAAGATTCCAGTGAGATCCCCACCGCAGTCCCTCAAGGAGTTGTTTCAGTGAATATTGACATCAAAACAAGGATTTTAATAATAGACGACGAAACTTCAGTCTGTCGATTTTTACGCCATAGTTTAGAGGCTAATAAATTTGACGTCTCTGAGGGACATACCGGAAATGAAGGACTGCAAAAAGTTATTGAATTTAAACCTGACCTCGTTCTTTTAGACTACGGGTTGCCGGATTTGTCAGGGATTCAAGTTCTGGAGCGAATCCGAGAATGGTCCAAGGTTCCGATTATTTTCTTAACCGTGCGGGACGCAGAAGAAGACAAGGTCAAAGCTTTAGATAACGGCGCTGACGACTATTTAACTAAGCCATTTAGTGTTCCAGAACTTTTAGCTCGCATCCGAGTGGCATTACGTCATTCGAAACCGGAGATGGACACCCCGGTATTTAAAACTGGAAAATTGGAAATTGATCGCTCTGCCCATTTAGTTCGCTTAAACGGCAAGGAAGTCAAACTCACCGCCACTGAGTATTCACTTTTGTGTTTACTAGCCAAACACGCCGGAAAAG
Source organism: Bdellovibrionia bacterium (assembly GCA_038216925.1). Taxonomy (GTDB): domain Bacteria; phylum Bdellovibrionota; class Bdellovibrionia; order JABDDW01; family JABDDW01; genus JBBQPV01. The sequence continues at coordinate 7,022 of JBBQPV010000040.1, read as the reverse complement.
TTGTTCCCCATCGAACAATTTTGAATGAAATATGGGGTCCAAACGCCGTTGAGCATGATCACTATTTACGAGTTTATTTTAGCCAAATTAGAAAAAAATTTGATTCCATCGTAAAGGACACCGACCTAGTGGAAACTGAATCGGGCGTAGGGTACAGATTAAAGATAACATGAGTCGATCAAATTTCCTTACTTCCAAAAAACTACATACCGTCCAGCGGCCCCGTTAATCAACCACAAAACTGTTGACTCGGTACTATGGTACCGGGTGTACACTTGTTTCATGAAATCACAAAGAGATATGACTATCGGTGTTCTAGCCTCCAAAGCTAAAGTAGGTGACACTCAGTTTCACAGAATGTCCAATTCTAGAGCATTTTCAAATCACTGGTGACCGCTGTGGCTAAAATATTATTCATGTGCGTCGCCAATTCATCCCGAAGCCAAATGGCCGAAGGACTTGCCATAAAAATCCTTGGTCCCAATCATGAAATACAAAGTGCTGGGTCAGAACCGACAAAAGTAAACCCATTTGCGATTGATGTTATGAAAGAGATTGGAATCGATATTTCTAAAAATTATTCCAAATCAACTGATGAACTATCCCCTAAGTTCTTAGTTGAATTGGATTGTGTCATCACACTTTGTGCGGAAGAAGTGTGTCCGTTGATTGTTTCAACCGCTAACAAAATTCACTGGCCGTTTCCGGATCCAGCTAAACAAAGTGGGTCTGATACTGAGAAGCTTCAGAAATTTAAAGAGGTTCGTGATCTTATTGAAAAACAACTTAAGACTTGGAAATCGGAGAAGAGTTTATGAAAACTCGTTTTATTTCGGAGTTTATCGGGACGGCATTTTTACTCGCGATCGTCGTCGGCTCTGGAATAATGGGCGAGAACTTGTCCCAAGGAAATGCAGCTATTGCTCTTCTTGCCAATTCCATTGCAACTGGAGCAGGACTTTTTGTATTGATCCAATGCTTGGGGCCTATTTCAGGAGCTCATTTCAACCCCGTGGTTAGTTTAGGGGAAACTTTCTGGGGACGTCTTAAAAAACAGGAATTACCATTATATTGGCTTGCGCAGTTTTCGGGCGCTATTGTTGGCGTAATGGGAACGCACGTGATGTTTGGACATTCGATTCTGGAAATTTCCACAAAACAAAGAGCAGGATTTGGGCTTGCTGTTTCGGAAACTATAGCAACTTTTGGGCTTATCTCTATAATTGGGTTAGCGGGACGTAAGCACGTCGAGTGGGCACCAACTGCTATTGCACTTTATATTACGTCAGCCTACTGGTTCACGTCGTCGACTTCATTTGCTAATCAAGAATGAATTCGGAAAAATTGTTCCCGTAAAAAACAATAAGTTAATTGGTTTAAATCAAAAGATATATGGGGTGATTTTCGATTCGTTTAGAATGTCCTCGGAGGTCTATTTTTTAAGTATTAGCTCTCAGTTGAGGAATTTATTGCTTCCAGTAGGAGCAATGAAAGTATTCACAGATAAGCCAGACAGGTTCTTTAATTCAGTCGAACGAAGTTTAAAAAAGTAGTTCTACTTTCGATATCTACCAATTCGTTGATGTGCGGAACAATAACACTTATTTCCAAGCTTCCTGGCGGGCGACTTTGAACGCACAATATTAACAGAGAGCCTGAGCGGAAATGGCCAAGTTAGCACTGCACTCTGACCGGCTGAATTTATCTTGCTCCGGCGACACCACTGGTGGCCATAAAGCCCAGCATTTGGTATCAACCACCTTTCACCCTCGCATGACGCTTTTTAATGCCTAGTATTTTTTGTCGCACTCCTCGCAATGATAGTTGGCAAGAAAAATGGAGTCGAAGGGACCATCAACTTCAAATAATAGTTCCTTTACGCCGCATCGAACACACACAGCTTCCACGGAAGCTCTTTCGAGCACCTCCAAAATCAAGCCAAATTTTATTTCATCAAGTTGAGCCATTATTAAATAGCCCTACGATACGTTTTGAATGCCAATAAATTTTAAGACCCTATCCCAATATCCTGGGCTTTGATCTTCTTGAGCCCCGTTATGAGGTGAATCTATGTGCTTCAGGCCCTTGCTACTAAACGTAACGAGGGGCTCTAGAGCCACCATTTCTAACACATTCTTTATTTGCTTCAGCTTCTCAAGGCAGGGCTCCCTATGTTCAAAACTAAATCTGCTGATGTCTTGCCAATCAAAGCTATATGATGCTGTCTTCACAAAAGAAAAAAATTCTTTATTTTCTTCATCTGTGAGTTGTCCATTATCATGAGGTTCAGTAAAATAAATTTCTTTTGGAAATACGATGTCAACTATCCGTTTTTTCAGAGCATCTGTGAAATGATCTTCAGATACTGTAGTAACTATGATCACTGGTGAATTTTTATTTCGATCTTTAACCGCCTTTGCGAGATCAATCCCTTCTAGCTTTGCTCTAGGACCGAAAAAGCAGCCAAAGAAAAAATTTGTTGAAGCTGGAAATCTGTTTAGATTCTCAAGAAAAGTCTCGGGTCGATTGTAGCATTCTATTTTTCCACCGCCATAGATGTATCGGCTTTTGGTTTTTAATTTGAGATAGTCAGTGATACAATTATCAACGTCAACAACGACGTTAAGGGCTTTTTCATCAAAAATTGAATGTGTTGCCATAATATTTTTCCTCCAATACTTTATATTTTTATGATTTAAGTGGATCCAGTTCCATTGGCTTTGATTTAATTCTGAATTTTGCCAACATACTTTTTAGAGTGGAAGACGATAGGCCCATACGTTCCGCCGCTTGGGCCACCGATTTTGAGGTCTTTAATACAGATAATAAATAATGACGTGTCTCCCATTCCTGGCGTCTTTTCAGCTCTTCAAAATTTGAACTTTTCTTCGCTGGCAAATCCTTAAAAAGTTGGCTATTCAATTGATCTGGAGCAATCCTGTTACTAACAGAGTCTTTTAAGGTTTGGTAAATCTCTCCGTCAAGTTCACGCACATTGCCTGGCCAATCATATTTTTCTAAAATGCGAATAGTGCTCATTAAAAATTGCTTCTTAGCATTATTCTTTTCATTAAATTTTTCACAAAAATAAGAAACAAGAGGGCCAATATCCTCCGGACGTTCTCGGAGAGGTGGCACTTCAAGAGTCAAGTATTTCAAACGAAAGTAAAGATCTTGCAAAAATTTGCCTTCTTTGACCAGTTCGGTAATCTGGGGCTGCGTACCCGTAATAATCCTAAAATCAACTGCCGTCTCGGCAGCTCCACCAACTCGTCTAATCTTTTTTTCCTGAAGAACGCGTAATAACTTTCCCTGAGAATCAAGATCCATTCTGTGCAGTTCATCAAAGAAAACTGTGCCGCCATTTGCCAGTTCAAGTATGCCCAACCTCTTTTGATTTGCTCCTGTGAAAGCCCCTTTTTCATAACCAAAAAGTTCTGATTCAAAGAGATTATTTTGACTAAAGGACGCACAGTTCACTGCAAAAAATTTCTCAGACGGACCGGTATGAAGGGCTCGAGCTACAGACTCTTTACCCGTACCTGTCTCTCCAAGAATCATGAGAGGCTTTTCACTACTACCATAAGAAAGAATTTTTGAGGCTACTTTCAACATAATCGTCGAATCTCCGACAAGACCCATAGATGCCAAAAGCTTTCCGGATTCCGTCTTTGGGAAATGGGGCCTCAGAAGTCTTGTCGTCTCTTCATATTTGCGGCACGCGCTTTCAACGGCCTCCCTCAAAACTTCGGTGTCCGAACCCTTATCAATAAAATCAACAGCGCCACCTATCCTAAACGAATCCAGAGCTGCCACACGACTGGAATCACCCGAATACATTAAAATGATTGCTTCTTGATTTATTTTTTGTATTTTGGCTGCAACTTGGGCGCCGTTCATATTTGGCATCCGAAAGTCCATGAGAATCACGGCATACCCCTCAGTGTTCTCCTCAACTTTTTTAAAGGCCTTAGTTCCACTATCAGCAACGTCGACATCGTATCCCCAGTCCTCCAGACACATGGAAGTGGACCGCAAATTCAGTGGTTCATCATCAACGACCAGAACTTTATATTTCATACAACTTTACTCCTTGCTACTGCCTGAAAAACCATTTTAAATTGAGTTCCTTTGTTCACTTCACTTTCAAATGTCAAATCCGCGTCAAAAATATCACAAAGCTTTTTTACTATGCCAAGACCCATCCCTGTTCCGCGGCTCGGCTTGGTGGTGAAATCAAAATCAAATATGCGGCCTTGAATTTCAGAAGGGATCCCCCCTCCATTATCCCGAATAGAAATAGTAGGGTGGCCAGCATCGCCAGAAAGCGTGATGCAGATCTCACCATTCATACCAACCGCATGAATGGAGTTTTGAATTAAATTTGAAACAATTCTGTAGTAGCCGGTAGACGTAATCCCTGCTGGAGGCAGGTAGGAGCCGGTCTTGTCGACATTTATTCTAATCATTTTTTGTAGAACTTCGTCATCAGTTGCAAACTCGCTGACAACTCTTCTTGTCTCGGTCTCTAAATCGCACTCATTTTTCTCCTCGTCAGCGTCGTAGAAAAGCATCCCTGTTTGTCTTGCAATTTCCTTTATCCTGCCTAATGGCTTTTGAATATATCCGATTAGCTCTTGATCGATAATTCTGCCGGAATTTAGCCTAGAAACCAGAACTGTAATAAATTTATCTAATTGAGAAATAGGGTTCTTGAGATCGTGTCCAAGCTCTTTGAGAATATTCATCTGTGCAGACGCCCTAGCTTTATCACCGGCGACCTTTTGGATTCGCTCAATTTCAGAATTTAATTCCAGTGCCGCACTCTGAAGGGACAATAGGCCATTTTTATCTTTCTCATAATTTTGTTTTTTATCAAACAACCCCGTTTTTAAATACGTCGACCAATTTTTCAATTGTACGCTAATGGTTTGCGCGGCCCCTCCCAGGGCGGAGGACAGTCCAAAAGCCTGGATACAAAATCCCAAAAGGATTAAGACCAAAAGAGCAAGAACAACGCTACTATCTATAGTTGGCTTTATTTTCAAATCCGCATACCCAAAAATGGAATAATGTTTCTCATCAAAATAAATTGGATAAAGAATTTCTATAAATTTTAAATTAGCTGACCAACACACTTTAACGCCTAAGGTACACTTTGTTTCATAGGGGAGTCCCGTCGTAGAGTAAATTTGTTTTAAATCTTTATTTAAAATGATGATGGACTCATTGTCCTTAAGCCCCAAAACCTGTGCCATCTGAGGTTGTGCTGTTCGAATATTACCATCTATAATCATCTGGTGGTAAGCACTTGTGACTGATGACGCAAGAACAGAAATTTGTTTTTCAGATGACATTTTAGAAAAATATGCCAAAGTTCCCACAGCAAGAACAGCCGTCATAGTAAAGCCGATGACGGACCACTTAATGGCTTGATTGTAAAACATAGTTTTTAAATCTTGTGGTTTTTTTGTTTTCACAATTATTGGCCTCGTTTATGAAATCGAATCTTTGAAAGAGTTACGGATTCATCGGTCAATGAAACTTGACTCAAATCAACGTCTGCGCGGGCAATGCCCACGGTAGACATGTTAAAAAGTGGGAATACATACCCACCGGCAACCCCATCTTTTAACATTGATCTCATCATTTGAAGTCTTTTTTGCTGATCTGGTTCTTTGCGCACCTGATCAAGTCTTTGAACAAAGTTTTCCCCGATGGACGGAATAATATTAAATTCATTTTCAAAATAAAACGACATGGCTCCTTCCGGATCGGGATCGGCAAGTCCCACCGTTCCGGCATAAAAGTCATAATCTCCGGTGTTATAATGCTTTGGAATTTCTTGTAAAGGTGCTGAAATAAACTTTGGCTCAATACCAACGGCAATGGTCACAGCCTTTTTAATGTTTTCTTTTAATGGACCTGAAACTCGTTCAGGACTTATCAAAATCTCAAGAGGTCGATTTATAAATTGCGTCGGTAGCTGGACTTTCAAGTTGTGGTTGGGTTTATAGTCAGCAACATGAAGTTGGTATCCTTGGGGGAAAATCTGCTCTGCCAATTGATACCCCAAGAAATCTTTAACAATATTTTCGCGTTTAATTTTTTGTTCAAAAAACAAGAAAAGGTTTAGACCATCTTGGTTATGAAGTTTTTTGCTTAACTGAAAAAGAAATATTCTATCAGTTGGTCTTTTCCACATTTGGAATCCGTTGCTCTCGTATTTCTGCATCAAATCCTGCGAAATGAGCGAGGATGTCTGTACTAAATTGGGCCATTTATCTTCTAAAAGAACTGACTGACTATTCAAACCGACTTTAGGTGATTGTTTAACAATTATTGATTCTGCCATTTCGGGTGAAAAGTCAGGCCACTGCTCATTTCTTTTAAGAATTATTTCCTCTTTTGAATGTTGAGCTGCCCAAAAGGGACCGCTGGACTTTAGAAAGTTAATTGAATTATCGGGATTAATTTTTAAAATACCGTAATTGGGTTCAGTCAGTTTTCCTAAAAGCCCACTTCGCTCTGCCTTTACTTTAAGATTAAAATCTATCGCATCCGGTGTGGGACAAGAAATGCCAGAGAGTAAAACAGCAAGACCTCTCAAATCTATGGGATGGGATTTAATTCCGCGCTCTAAGCTTTTTTTAATTTCTTGAGCTGTTATGGGGGAGCCGTCAGACCATTTTAAGTTCTTCCTTATGGTAAACCTATATGTATACTCTCCAGTGATTTCCCATTTGTCGGTTAGGCCCGCCACGTGGTGCTTATTCTTGCCCCACTCAACTAGGGTTCCAGCCAAGGCATAGGAAAGATCCATATCGGGAGTAGTTATGATCTTCGCTGGATCAATGGGCCAGGTAAATGACATGTAAGTTCTAATTTCTTTCACAGTTTTGACCTCTTGAGCCTGAATAAAGTTGAAAGACCACAATAAAATTATAATTAAATAATAAATAAATTTCATATATCATAAAGTAAGCTCTGGCGAGACCACAGTCCCGCCAGAGTTTCTCCTC
>JBBQPV010000039.1:0-9653 GCA_038216925.1 Bdellovibrionia bacterium | reverse complement strand
TCATCCATCCGTTGGGTGGATTCATCACTATTTCTGCAAGCTCATATGATCCCCTCGTAAATAACGTTGCCTACTTATCACTCCACCTTGATGGTCATGATAGATCCGTTGGAACTAGCTTTGCGGGAATCACATTGCTCGGTCAAACTCCGGAAAGTTCAGACATGCTTTTTGAAGATATTTGGACTGATGGAATAAGTTCCAATATTCAAAATGAGGCCGGCGTCACTTTAAGACGAGTGCTTATCACCGATGCCTTCGGAAATGGCACTTCACACGTTCAAGGACTTTTTTACGGTGGAACGGGACATCAGGGGCGTCTCAAAATTGAAGAAACCATATTGATGCGAAATGGATTTAGAAACCAAGATCCCCAAACATTTACGTGGCCACCCACTGGAACAAATCTTTGGGATATTTATGACAGGAATTTATATATCAGCGGAAAAAACGATCCCATGGGATCTGAATTTGTAGACAGCGTATCAATGATTGGTGCCTCCGGAGATCAGTTCCGCGGCGGTAGAAGAGTTGAAAGAAGTTTTTTCTTCCAAGGTGGTATTGCACTCGGCGGTTATAACGGTGAATATTTCGCAACCCCTGATATGCCCACCGGAACTTTTCTAGACAACGTGGTTCAGACTTTTATCGGCACCGGCACCGATGATAACCGCGGCCATCCCGGTTGGGGACTTGTCATCGGAGGCGGTGCTACTAATGTTGAAGTGGCAAGAAATATTTTTACTAATGGTGACATTACGAATAACACGTGGAGAAGTATCGCCCTGAGCCCCAGTATTACTGACTGTGTTGCCGATGTGACTAATTTAAGAGCACCAAACAAAGGCAATATGGTTCATGACAACATTCTTGATGCGGGAATTGCACCAGCAGTCACAGATCTTTATGAGGGCGTGCCTGCCGCAGCACAATCTTGTATGCAGTGGAAATTTCCTTCTACAGGAAACACATTTAGTTATAATACGATGATCAATTCAAATTTGAAAGAATGGCAATATCTACCAGAAGCCATAGCTCTTGCCACTCCCAATGACTCAGTTTTTCGAGGAAACTCTCTCTACACTACAAGAGCGGCGGCAGCGGCGGCCCTTGGATGGCCCGCTCCAAACAGGACTTTGAAAACCTATATGATCTCTCAAGGAATCCCAGTGAGTTCTGTGGACGGCTTTCCCGAATACTTTGCGCAAGCATCTAAAATGCGCCGGGGAAATTGGGATCCAAGGTGGACATCAAAATCTTTGATCAACTATTTCCGTACCGGATTTAGTATGAACCCACTTTAAATTGCTTTTTTAGGACGGCGACGGCGCTTCAAATCCGCAGTGTCAGGAGTAGGATTCTTGATGTTGACAGGTTTTGAAAAAATATCTCTAATTTTAGTATCGTCTGCGCTCACCGTGGCAGGCGGCATCAGCTTTTCTCTGAGTAATGTGAGCATTTCTTGATCAAACTTCTCTTTATCGCTGCGGTAGGAATTTTGCGCAAGCATGGAATCGAGTGCGTCTCCAGGAGAAATAGATCTGTGTCTGGGACGTACGCTTGTCAATTCATCTAACTCATCGGCAATCTGGCAGATTCTTGCGTACACATTAATTTGCTCTTTCTTCAGCCCTTTTGGATACCCTGAACCATCCATAAACTCATGATGCTCACCAACAATTCTTTTAACATTGTCCATGGCTACGGTTTTTTTATTCTCCAAGATCTTAAGTCCAGCGTCCGGGTGAGTTTTGTAGAGACTCTTCTCTCCCTCGCTCATGGTGTCCCAAGTTTTATCTGAAATGTCCGCGGGAAGTGAGGATATTCCAATATCATGCAGGAGTCCCCCTATGACTGCACTTTCTACGTCTTCGTGGCCAAGGGCGATAGCAAATAAACCCGCAAATACAGAGACATTTACCGCGTGATTGAAGTTCCCTCTATTTTGTGCCGTGTAATGCAGAATTTTTTCATAAATTTCAGGATGGGGACTTATTTCCGTAATAAATTTACCCATAACTTGTTTGCAAGTTTCTAAAATAATCCGACTTTGTGCAAAAGTTAAAGTGGCAGGATCAAAAAAGTTTCCAAAAATATCTCTGATCTGCTTTTGAAGCTGCATGCGCCTCTCAGTTTTAGATATTTTTTTATTCCCAAACGTATTTTTTAGTCTATCCCCTAAGTACTTGCGCACCTGATGCATGTCATTTTTGCGAACAAAAAGATCATGAATTCTAAATTTTTGAAAATTATCAATTTGATCTTTACTAAGCTCTGAATTTTTCTTTCTGTAGAGCAGCATTTTGTTGTTTGCAGGCATGTAAAAATATAAGTCAAACCCAAATTTGTCAGTGGGCCTTATATCGGAAATACTGATAGGATTAAAATAATCCACTTTCAGCATTTTTGTAGGAATTTCCACAGGAGCATTTTCTAAAAGTAAACTGATGAGCATTTCATCTTCAAAGGGGTGCTGGAGAAAAGTCATATTTTGCTTTCTCCCACCGATTTTTTCCAACTCGAATGGAAGGACCTTTTCAAAAACAAAAACCAGTCTAGCATTTCTGTAACGCTCGTACATCACTTCAAAAATACTCACCAGCGTGGCTTTGTCGTTGGGAATGTCAATGATGGCTACAACCGGTTTATATCCCAGCTCTAACTTTTTGACATCCTGAAGCGTATGGAGCGTTCTAAATTCGTAAGGCAGATCACCCACGATACGCTGGATGCTATCAAAAAAATTCTCATTTTCGCTATAAATCAGGACGGAATTACTCATCATTTCCTCTGCCTTATTTATCGGCAATTTCGAGGAAATGAATGAGTCCTAAGACATTGGTCTAATTATTTTCCCTCGGCAACATCATCAGGACATTTGTACGCATTACCCATGTGGGTGACATCCGTCTGAGCGCCATGATTGCTCCAAATACTTCCAGACGCAGTGTTGCCGGCATTTGTATTTTCCAAAACAACATAATTTGCCCCAAGCTCAAAGGCTTTATTTTTCATGTCATTAAGTGCTCCCTGTTGAAGCGCCTTATTACTGGTATAATTCCCAGTAAAGGATCCACCTTGTTCTCCAACTACAGATCCTAGAAATTTACATCCCTTAGGTGCAGCCTGGTGGGTCACTAAAATTTTGTTTGCCTCAGGTTTTACAGCGGTTGCTGAACAGGCGCACAATCCCACAATCAAAATACCCAGTAACAATACTTTCATTCTTCCTCCGAAGTTGCGTTTTATAGTGTTTAAAATTCTAACATGTTTAGGCATTAAACTCCCTAGCATTTCTTACAGAAAATTCCCTACAGTCCCCCGCCATACCTCTGCAAACCGCTCCCAAGAAGGAATGGTTTTTGTATTAACTCATTTCACATTTTTTACATTTTTCGAAAGGTTGCTCATATGTCTCGTATTTTGTTTATAGCCGCTCTAACACTTTTTGTCTCGTCCTCGTCATTTGCCGTTCAGATAAGCCCATTTAATGAAAATAGCGTCCAGTCTAGTGACCGGGCTTTATATAAATTAGTTCTAAATAATTTGGCAGATAGACTTAAGGCAAAAGGTAAAACTGATGATATTTTTGTACAGGCATTTGCCATTAACCCTGCGGCCCCTGCAAATTGCCCTTCTCAATATGACACTGTCAAGACTGTGTTGATGTGGCGCTGGAAGGAGTCCCCCATCTACAAAATTGAACACGTTGGTTGTAAGACAAATGATATCGCAAAAGATGACACTCTGTTAGGTATCATAGATGGTAGTTTTGGAATGCTTGCCGTAGTGAATGAAAACTTTAAGACGTTGACCTTTGATCCCAACAATAATCCAGATTTTTATAAATCAAGTAACGACGGCGAATTCAACAGTAACCTAGTGATGAGTGCATGTTTACCTGAGGGCTACCGAGTATACGGCTGGGAGAATCCATCGGTTTTGACGCAATCAAAAAAAGACGGCCAGCCCACTTCTTATCTAATGGATAATGGAACTAGAGATATTCTTAAACCCAACTGCGTTCTTGTGAAAGTTCACTTACAAGGAAATGGTGTGGTAAAATTAGGTGACCGTGTTATCTCAAATAACGGCGGAGCATCTTTAGGAATTTCTATGAACGTTTACGGAGTGGCCCAAGTTTTTCAAGCTCCACTTAAATAAAGTCTAGGCCCCGTTAAAACGGGGCTATTTTATTTCTTTTCTGAATCTAATTTTAATTCTTCCAATACTTTCAAATTTGCCTGCAATGATTCTAAATTTCCATATTGGGCTACTCTTGTTTCAAATTCCAATTTTGTTTTAATGTCGGGCTTCGTGGATTTAGCGTATATTTTATTTTCCAAAGCATCTAATTCTTGAATCTCTGCTTTTACGTTGATGATTGTTTTATCAATCTTTGCCAAGTCTATTTTAGGAAGCTGCTTTGAGCTTGCAAGTGTAACTTGGATTCAGATAACTTAGGACGATTACTCACACATGCCGTTAAAGCGAGAGGTACCAGTACTGCTGCAAAAAAAGACTTATTCATTTATATCTCCTTAATTGACCACTATAAAAGCAACGGCCGTGCCGGCTGTAGAGATGTTTAAAGATATCTGGTGAAAAGTTTTGTGTCGGTACTTGACGTAAATTGTCTGAGTTATTGCCTTCTCCGGATTATTTGAGATTTGGCACTTCATGGCGCTTTAGGATTTGTAGCAAAGGGTTGGGATGACTTTGAGGCAGGCACTACACTGAGTCATTGGCGCTTGGAGAAAATAGTTTGGGAGACTCTGACGAGTGGTGGAGATTTGAAAGATCAGAATCGTTACTGGAGGTTAAAGGGCTGAGAAGGAAAGTGATTTTATTTCTAGAAATATTTGAACAAAACACTTGACCGATTATTTGTCATTCCGTGCGGATCAGTGTTGATAAAATACAAATTATTTTAAAATTTAAAAGGCCTCTTTGTTTTAATTTGAATGTTGCGCCACTAGTGAACCTAAGTTCATTTTTCTATTGATATGTCAGGTCCCTCAAAACCCACTCTCAAAAAGCCGTGGTAATGTCGCTAGAAATTAATTCTCTTTTTGTGGAGATACTTATGAATACTGATGAGATTATGACTGAAATCAAAAACGCTGTGATCAATGAAAGAAAAATGACAGCCCGAGTTCTTGATTTATTAAAAATCGTACAAGACCGGAAGCTTTATTTGGACCGCGGATATTCAAGTCTTTTTGAGTTTGCAGTGGGTTATCTGAGTTATTCTGAACCCGCAGCGGCTCGGAGAATTTCAGCCATGCGTCTTATTCGTGAAATTCCTCAAACCAGAGAGAAGATTATCTCTGGGGATTTAAGTCTTTCAAATGCCGCCAAAGTTCAAAACTTCTTTAAACATGAGTTAAAGGCTAACCGAGGGTTGGAGAAATCCGAAAAACTTGAACTTTTAAGCTCCATAGAGAATCTATCATTCAGAGATTGCGAAAAAACTCTCCTTCAAATGTCGCCAGAATCAATACCAAAGGAAAGAAGGCGGGAGCTTACTGAGACAAAGACGGAGCTAAAACTTGTGTTGGATGAAGCGCTCATAAAGCAGCTTGATCGATTAAAAAGTCTCTGGAGTCATAAGAATTCAAATATGACAGACTCTGAGCTTTTAAAAGAAATGGCAAGGTTTTGCCTGGCAAAGATAGACCCGTTGATCAAAGATACAAAATCCACTACGACGTCGGAGTTAAATAGCAAATTAGAAAAAAGAGCTATTCCTCATTCTATAAAGATTCAAGTCTGGAAAAAAGACCAGGGGAAATGCCGTTACTTTGATTCAAAGACAGGCAGATTCTGTCATTCGTCCCACCTTATTCAAATTGATCATATAAAACCGTGGTCCAAGGGAGGAAAGAGTAACCTAGATAATCTGCAACTTCTTTGCGCTGCCCATAATCTTCATAAAGGGGCGATGGATGCAGACGGTTCAGTGCGGGACAAGAGACGGTCAATTGATTAGTGTCCATTCTCCATAGTTGATTTATTGTTACAATCAAATCAAAACATCAAGTTCTTGGTCGGCAAACTTTGAATTTCTTCCAAGGTGGGCCCTAATTAATTACGGAAAACCCCGTTATCGATTTCGAGAAGAGTTAACCAACTTTAGATTTAATTTTAAATATTCAGCTATTTCCACAGGAACTGATGTCAGAACATCTTCTATTTTTCTAAAAAAAGACTCTGGTGGCGGATTTTCGGTTTTCCGAATCATTTTGGGCGCAGGATATGTTTGCTCAATTCCACTGGTTTCACCCAATCTTACTTTTGGGGTCGCCGTCATATTGGGGAAATGAGATATGAAGTACTCCTTATCAGTATTAAAAGGATTATCCTTAAAGCCCAATTGAAAACCTGCAATTTTTTTAAACTCTGGATCCTGGTACCAAACAATTAAATCAAAATGTTGATTGTCGGTAAATTGACGCCGAGGTGGCTCAGTTTCACTTTGCCGGATGGGATATTCCTTCATTTCACTTTGCAAAAATCTTTGCCGTAATTAAACGTCACCAAGTAGTGCATGCCTTCACGGTCCACGCCCCAGTTGATATTAAAACTATCATAGTCAAAGTCCATACTATGCTGATTTAAAAGGGATGTGCCTAAACTAAACGATTTCACTGCGACTTTAGTTTTTGGCATGAGGACAGTCCCCTCACCATTACACTTCATCAACATCGGAGACTTTAAGTCCTGAGTACATTTTGATTTTTCCCAAGACACCATAATGTTTCCATTTAGTTCCTTAAGATCATTTAACCCACCTCTGACCACACTGAAATTATTTGCAGTCACTGGCCCAGTATAGACAGGCAATTCCTGAAACCCTTCTGCATTCGCAACAGCCAAATAGACTTTGTCCTTCTCTGACCATATAGACGCGTATTCGCGCGGTGAGGCACACGTGATTCGAAAATCAGCTCCACGAGAGACTGATCCCAGAAAACAAAACACACTTAAAATAAATAGTTTATTCATCCCTCGATGATCTAGGATTCTAAAAAGAAATGCAATTTATTTTGAACAGAGTGTGGAAGCTAACCCTACCATCACCAACCGACTACCGTTGGCGCAGCTGCTGCCGTTGGGAATAAGCTCTAAATTACAAGGCTCATGGTGATCAATAAATGCATCAGCACCGGCGGGATACTGAAAGGTATACGCCTCAGTGTCAAATGTGAAGCCTTTCCCAGCGCTGATTTTTTCCATACACACGTTTAGTTTCCGTGGGGAGTGTCTCTGTAAGTCAAATACAGTTTCAACCATTTCAGGTTCTTGAAGTGCATCCGCACTTAAAACTACGTTGCCAGTTATCGATGACAAGTGTTTTCTTTCAAACACCTGCCAAAGCATCTCCTGAATTCCTTTTATAATGGACATTCTAGGTGAATGGGGGGCAAAGGGGCCGTCTCCAACGTTTTTCGTTAACGGGTCTTGAAGGAGAAGAAAAAAAGCTAAGATCAGTCCAGCGAATACCCTCCCGTGAATGGGCTTCATGGATTCTTTTATAGTAATAATAAGAGCGGCTCCGAAAAGTGTTGTCACCAAAGGCCAAAAAATCATGGTGGCATTTTTCATCAAATTCCACCAAACTTGAGTTGGATTAATATTTCTTAAAAGTACAAATGGTCCGCCGGCGTGCCATGCGGCGAAGAGGGTAAATTGAACAGCACTAAAAACCAAAAACCCTTGAACTAGTTCCGTGCGCCTAAATTTCCAAAAGTAAACTAAAGTAGCAAGAAATAAAACACCGTGCGCGCCTAATGTCCAATGCCTGAGGGAAACCAAGTTCCCCTCGGGTCCAACCAATGTATAAAAGCACTGCGCACCAACCGCCAAAATTACTGTGGAAATAAAAAATACATATGCAGCATTTTTTGAATTTGGAATTAGTGCTAAATACTTTTCTTTGCCCGATAAAACCAAAAACAGAATTAAGCAGATCAAAACTCCGACGGTGGAATATAGAAAGTTGCCTCCGCTGGCTATAAAAACCTTTCGCCCAACTTCCGGCATGCAAAATAGTATTGCCCACGGTATGGCCGCAAAAAATCTGCCCCTCAATTCACTTTTACAAAAAAGAAGAAGTGGGGCCGTTAATGCGAGGATCATCGCCCCGTACTCACCAAAATAAAAACTTCCAGCCATAATTAAACCCGTTAGCACGGGAAAATTCATAACGTCGGAAGTAACCATAAACATCACCAAAATAGAAAGCGCTCCACCTATGGGTGAAGCTTTCACCTGCATTTGTTTTCTATAAAAAAGTGTGCCTAAAAATAAAACTGTAAGAATGGGGATCTCTGCGGGATTTAATTTTTTCCTGAGTAAAAGCCAGCAGGCTAATAAAGCTCTCCAAGTGACAAGTGCATAAAAGGCACCCTGCACCGATAGTAAATTAAAAATAGGTGTTCTCCCCAACCATGATGAAAATAAAACGGTAAGGCCATGGTGAATATCCAGTCTTGCACCCCAATCCATCGGCCACACGTCTTTGAAAAGTGAAAGCTGTAATGATTGGACGTTAGTGTCATAGGTGGTGGGATAGAAAAGGGAACAAAGAAGTATGGGTAAGGTAATGACAATGTCGTAAATCTGAATCTTAAATTCTGGTTCATTTTTATCTCGAAGCTTAAGAACCAAGAGTATGACCAGAAGAAATACCAAGCCTAATTTATGAAAGGGCACCAGAAAACTCGCAAGTACACTGACAACGGTGAATCCCACTAGGAATTCTAAACACTCCATAACACTGTGATCGGATTTTGGTGCTATTCGCGCGATAACCCGAGCCCCAACTGCGGGAGCGAGCCAAAGCCATATTGCGGCTGAAATCAAAAATTCCGGCAACCACCAGTGTAACCAATTCATACTCACTACTTACCAAAGCTAATTAAATGGCACAACAATTGATCTACTATGCCTCCGAAGAGAGAAAATGACTTAAAGGAGAAATGTATGCAGTTTAAAAAGGCGTTTATTGTCACTATGTTCGCAATATTAACATCGGCGGGTTTAGCGCAGGCTCAACTCAGCAATGATCAAGTAGGCCGCGGAATCGTAGGCGGTGTGATTGGCGGAGTTATTGGTAATCAGTTCGGACAAGGCACGGGCCGACAAGCCATGACCGGTGTAGGCGCAATCGCAGGTACTCTGCTGGGTGTGGCTAGCGGTACTGAGCTTAATAACTGCGCAACAAACGGATCCTGCTCTGGAAATGTTGTAGTTCAGAATCAGTCCTATAGAATTAGATCACAAACTTCTCGAGTAGGTTACAACAGCCAACGTAATGGTTGTATTTGTTTAAATAGAGACATCATTGACGCAAGTACCGGCCAAGTTGTTTATCACGGTAGACAATGTTTTGTCACAGCTCGCTCCAGCGACGGTGGAACTGACTGGTCAAGAAATAGGACCATTGACGAATCTGAAATTGTAACTGACGCACAAATTGATGAACTCTTTGTTACAAATAAAAGAATCGGCGACAGACTTACAAGTTTAGAGTCCCGATTAAATGCAAGACGGGATGATCTCGCTCGCAGAAACGCAGCCCTTGCTGACGGAAGTCGCTCAAACGGCGGGTCGAATGGGGCCTCGGGTTCAGGCTCCGGTGGAGTTTC
>JBBQPV010000038.1:0-9876 GCA_038216925.1 Bdellovibrionia bacterium | reverse complement strand
GACGTTGGCTTTTGCAGCTTTGCAAATTTGTCTGATGGTGGCTTCTTTAAATCCTGCTTCGGCAAAAATTCTTTGAGCATGACGTAAAATCTCGTCACGGGTTGTCGGATCCAGTTGTCTTGTCAGTGGTTTAAATCCCATGTTTTATAGTATAAAACAGCTGTTTTATAAGGTCAATCGCTTGTTTTAAACGGGTATGTGAGGTATAGGGTTCATACTATGTCAAAAGCGTTTACTAAAGAATCCGACGAAGGTTTAGATTACGATGAGGACTCTCCAGAACCTCAAGAAGAGGATCACGGCCGGGCTAATTATATAACGTCCAAAGGAATGAAGGCGTTACAGGCCGAGTATCACCAGTTGTTCAGCGGGGAGCGTCCAAAACTTGTAGAAGTGATAGCCTGGGCAGCCAGCAATGGCGACCGATCGGAAAATGGGGACTATATCTATGGAAAACGTAGGTTGCGGGAGATTGACCGCCGCCTAAGGTATTTGGGCCGTCGGATGCAGTCGGCCATTGTTGTTCCTTTAGGGGAGCAGGCAAAAGACCAGGTCCATTTTGGAGCCACCGTCACCGTTGAAGACGAGGACGGGAAGAAACTTGTTTACCGTATCGTCGGTGAGGACGAGATAGATATTAACCAGAGAAAAATAAGCTGGGTGTCTCCTGTGGCCAAGGCCTTATTATCGAAAAAAATTGGCGAAGAAACAGTCGTGCAGCGTCCCACTGGGGAAACCGTGCTCACCATTCGAAAAATTGAGTATGTGGAGTAGATTTATAATTTTAGAAATGCTAAGGTTGTAAAATGTTTTTAGCAATATTTCATGACGGCGAGGACGCCCGTAACACCACTGAGTTTGCAGACACTATCAAATATCTGAAGAGTGATGCAGTTTTAGCCTATCCAACAGATACGGGATATTCCATTGGATGCGCTCTTCATAGTGCCAAGGCAACAGAGAAAACCACAAGGATTCAACTGCGTCCCGCTGACAAGCCTTTCACACTGATGTGTTCTGATTTAGAAATGGTCCGCGAATACGGTGTGGTGGATGAGTTCGCCGAGTTTTTTTTGAAACAACATTTACCCGGTCCCTACACTTTTATTTTAAGGGCCACGGAAAAGGTTCCTAAAATTATTGGAACTAAGCGGGAATTTGTGGGAATCAGAATTCCTGAATATGAAACCACCATTGATTTAATAAATGCCATGAAATCGCCCTTACTGAGTTCCACCGTCCGTATGGAATCGGGCCCCCTAGTGGATCCTTTGTCCATAGCCCGTTGGTATCATGGAAAAATCGACGGAGTCATAGACGGTGGAACCATCGCTCCTCGTGTCACCAGTGTCATTGATCTCAGTGAAAATTCCGTCAAAGTTATTCGAGAAGGCGCCGGCCCAGTTAATTTCTTTCGTTCCATGTAACAATATGCGTTGCAAATTCCAATGTAACCACGTACATCTTTCCCGCTATGTATAAATCATTAGTTTACGTTTTCATTTCACTGTTAATACTTCCCTCCATTTCAATTGGTGAGGTTAAATCTCCGCTTTTTCTCACACCTTTTGAAATTGAAAGCTTGTTGAGTCCGGACAAAAATGATTCCACTATTTCTCGTGTGGTCAATAAGGGATGGATTGCCATGTCCAGTTATCTTCATAACAAAAATGCAGAGTATGGGGTGGATGTCGTCTCGCTGGGTATAGACAGTTACAATATGCTCTTGGGTTTAGAAGTCTGGACCATTTTGTATTATGACTTTAAGAGAAATCATCGGGAATATATAGAATTTGATGGTTCCCTTGATCTTGCTTTTCATGAGTACGCGGGCAAATTGCTCGCCAAAAAAACCGCTGGTGAAATTTATGAAATGGCGAAAATCAAACGCATCCCAGATTTAGAGATTTTAGCCCGGAACGTTCTCACTAAGATCCAGCACGCAACACCCGCTCATTCGTGCAGCTTGATGATGACTGGATATTTTCATTCAAAAACCATTAAATTATAATTTATTTTTTGCGAGGATAAGGATTTGGAGGGCGGCTATTAGTTTGTTGCCGATTTCCAGAATTTTCGTTTTTCTTTCCCTGAGTTTTAATTCCTGACGGGGCCGTCAAACCTTGACCTGCCGCAAATCTCTTGGTGGGGCCGTAAAATCTTTGGAACCTCCCAGAGCGAGCCGCGGTACTCTGTTGAGTTTGTCTGGAGTCATCATGAATCCAGTTTTTATCTGCGCACACAAGGCAGAGCCATTTAGATCTTAAAATTCTGTTGGTGTGTTCATAGTATTCAACATCTTCTGAACTCTTATTGCACTCCGTACAAAAAGTATTCATGTGATGCTCATGCACACCTTTTTGTTGGGGACCCTTAGTATTTAATTCTTCCTTACGAAGGGATTCTTTGGAAATTACACCGGCCTTCATGAGGGCGTCTTTCATTGAGGAGCTCATAAAGTCATTTTCGGATTTTTCTGTTCCCCGGTCAAGCCTGTTCTGGTAAAGACTTTCCATGTCTTTCAAATTCGATCTACATAAAAAATCTGACGATGGGCTGGCTCGCGCCGGAGAGTTTACTACTCCCCATGGTGCGGTGAAGACTCCGGTGTTTATGCCGGTGGGAACTTTGGCGACGGTTAAAAGTTTAGCCACAGAAGATTTGCACGGGACCAATTCCCAAATTGTACTCGGAAATACCTATCATCTCATGCTCCGTCCCGGTGCCGATGTGTTTGAAAAGCTTGGGGGAATTCATAATTTCATGAAGTGGCCTGGACCTGTCCTCACAGACTCTGGCGGTTTCCAAATTTTCTCACTGCCCAGATCTAGAAAAATGACAGAAGAGGGTGCGGTTTTCCAAAGTTACATAGACGGTGCTTATCATAATCTCACTCCGGAGAAGAGTATGGGGGTCCAGAACTCCATTGGATCAGACATCATGATGGTCCTTGATCAGTGTATAAATTCTACTGCTGAGGTGCCAGAAACCAGAGCGGCCATGGAGTTGACCCATCGGTGGGCGCTGAGAAGTTTGAAGGCTCACAGTGAAATTACTATTAGAAATTCTGATGCGGGGAAACCCTATCAAGCGGTTTTTTCAATTGTGCAGGGTGGAGTGCATAAAGAGCTTCGACGGATTAGTGCGGATTTTCTCACACAACATTTGTTTGATGGATTTGCCATCGGTGGCCTGGCTGTTGGGGAAACTAAATCTGAGCGAGAAGATATGACGGAACTTGTAGCGGCGATGCTGCCAGAAGATAAGCCCAGATACCTCATGGGAGTGGGAACGCCAACTGATTTACTGGAGGCTGTTGGCCGTGGCGTGGACATGTTTGATTGTATCATTCCCACAAAGATGTCCCAGCAGGGGAATGTGTACACGTCACGGGGTTTGATAAAGTTGAATCAGCCACAATATAAATTTTCTGGTGAAGCCGTTGATGATGATTGTCCTTGTTTTACATGTGCTAATCATAGCCGTGCCTATCTTCATCATTTAGCAAAGTGTCGTGAGGCTTTGGGATGGAGGCTTTTATCTATTCACAATGTTTTCTTTTACAATAGGCTCATGGCTGAAGCACGGTCTGCTATTTTAAAAAATGCGTTTGAAGAGTTTCGCCGTGATTCTATTGAATCTTGGAGAGAAGAAAATGACAAAATCATGCTAGGCCGAGAAGAAGCCGAGTAACGCCGACCTAAGAAGCCGGTGCAGGGGCGGCTGGAGGAATAGTACTGTGTTATAAACGGGGTCGTCTCGAAATCGCTGACAAAATGCAGGCGATACCCCTAAATCATTTAGTTTAGGTCAGAGAGACTCTTGACAGTTTCGTACAAACCACCAACAATCCTGGAGCTAGATGAATTCTGTCGGATCTGCCATTGTTAAATTTTTAAAAGTGGGGTGACCATGCACTTGAAAATATCTTTACTTCTTGTTTTAAGTTTATTTAGTTTTTATACTCAGGCTGAGCCTCTGCAGGCCAACCAACTTCGGATTCAAAATAAAACTATTAATGAATTGGGCGACTCGTCAGTTGCGATAAATGGTCCGATTTATATCGTTAGCAATCGGTCGGTAGCGACGGTAAATTTTCCGAACCTTGAGTATGTTAATGGCCCCATTTATATTGTTAACAATTTAAAATTAACGAAAGTTTACTTTCCAAAGCTTAAATTTGTGAATGGACCAATCTATGTTAGCTATAATTCTTCACTTAAAGTCATAAATTTTTACCGAGATATGTATGTTAATGGCCCTGTCTACTATTACATGAACAAAAATGAATAGTTTTAGACCGTACTCTTTATGACCGGTGGGGCTCACACTCTAATATCACTAAAGAACTAGGCAAATTTCAGTCAGTTTAGTTGTTGGGCCCTTGAGAGCGAATACCGGAATAAATGTCCGTATCAAAGTCGAATTTAAACACCAAATTAAATTTACTACCAACCGGGTCTGTTTTCCTCTTTGCAATATCCTTTTCTAAAAGGAGATTTGAAGATGTATAATTCATTGAAACATGTTAAAAAATTGGAAGAGGCTGGGATTTCGCGCGAGCAGGCCGAAGCCCATGTACAGATTATGACTGAAGTGATGGAAACCAATTTAGCTACCAAGGAAGATCTAAAGGATCTTGCCACTCTCGTGCAGCACGAAATAGCGGTTGTAAGGCAAGAAATGAAAGAGCTTTCGCTTTCCATGACGATCAAATTAGGAACTATTGTTTCACTTTCTATTGGCGTTGCGGTCGCCCTAGCTAAAATAATCCACGTATAAATATTAACTTATTTTCCGAGCTGGCGCTTGTGTGCGCGAAACTGTTGAAAAATTTCGCCGGGATTCCATTGAATTTGCGATGGATTAATTCAGCATTCCTTAGTTTTTAATCAACCAAGTGAGAACAGCCACTGCAATTGAAACTGTACTTACTGTAAGAAAACCCAACCGCGTAATAATACGAAATTCGGTTTCAATAAGCCGCCGCTCAAACCGACTTTCAATTCGTTCCTGAGAAATTGTCAAATCACTCTTAGTGGCCAAATTGCCCTCTATTGCATCTAAAACCATTTGAACTTGCGCCTCGGCCTGAATTCTTTCGAAGCCGGCGGCCTCTAGTTGTTTAATATACCTCATTGCATTGGACATTTTCAAACTCCTTATAAATAAATCTGTGGATGTGGACTGCAAGAAGAACCATAGGTCTAGATCTTGCCATCCGATTTGCGCAATAATACACTGTTAATGCACTTCTTCCGAAAAGAAACCATGAAGATCCTCTTCGTTGCTTTTGTATTAAGTTTTACATTTTCTCATTTATCTTTAGCCGGTGACTCATATACGAGGGATTTACAGGCCAAGGGCCTGCTCCACGGAAATTATAAACAATGCGTTGATATCGAAAATAAGTTGGGTCAATTATTTTTTATATTTACTGACGGTGTTGGAACAAATCCCCCAACTGCAATCCATAATGAATACATAAAAGTAATTAAAGACCTCAACATTGGTGGAATTCGACTGGGCACAGACGGGAATCAGACTTTTACCTTGGAAAGCGCACGGGCATCGATCAAGAAGATTCGCGCAGCTGCCACTACACCGGTGCTGGTTTCAGCTGATTTTGGTTATTTAGATGCAAAAACTGACGTCTCTTATAAATCATTTGGATTGGGAACAAGGGCTGGATTTTTGTATGATGCGGGTAACTTTTCCAAAAGTTGCATTGAAAAAAGATCCTATCTTCAGGCCTTTCTTCACAGTGCTATAAATGTCAATGTGGCTTTGGGTCCAGTTATTGACCCGAGCAACAAAGATAAAAAAATGCCAAATTATTGGGGTTTTCTTTCGACAGCGCGACCCGAAAAAGTAGCCGAACTTGCGAAACCTTTTGTTGATAATTTTACGCATTTTGGAGTTGCTACCACATTGAAACATTTTCCATACACTCCCGTTTTTATGGATCCACATAAAAATAATGGCAATATTCCGGATCCCATGGAAAAGGTAAAAGAAAACGTCCGTGCGTTTAAAATTTTAAACGAAAATACTGTTCGACCTGATTTTGTTATGACCACGCATTTGTATAATTCAAATGTCGATGACGGCATTGCTACAATTTCCTCGAAATGGATTAAAATGCGCAAAAGCGACGTTGGATTTAAAGGTATAATTGTGAGCGACGGTATGAACATGCTAGGCGCGTTTAAAAGTAGCGAAAGAGAATTATTTTTATCGAAATGGAAGGGTTCTTCGTTTAAAGGAATAAGTGACACTGGAATGTTATCGGCACTTGCCGTTCTGGCCGGTCATGACATGATATTCATTGACGGCGACTCAAGGGAGACTAAGAAAACGTTTAAAGAGCTTCATGGGGTTGCTTGTCAAGACGACCTTACAGGGACTGAATTGCGCAAAAGGATCTATGAATCTTACGGGAAAATAATTTCTTACAAAACTGTAAATTCTGAAAAAATTCTAAAGGATAATAACGTTTCACCTACATTGGCACGGGAGGCCTTTAAAGTATTTCTGGATATGGGCAACGCAGAAGATGAGTCTTGCCAAGAGGACAATTTCAAAGCATTGAAAATTAAAATAGAATCAAGCTTGCTGCAGCAAAGACCCACTCAGTCTATAGATCGTAGAACCGGATCGATTTAAATAATTCTTGCTCCGGCCGCTCAAAGCCTAATAAGTATATCTTTTTAAAGCTCGAAAGTCAGCAAGGCTCGTGTTAGGAACCGTTGTTTCACTTTCTATTGGCGTTGTTGTCGCCCTAGCTAAAATCATCCACGTATAAATATTAACTTATTTTCCGCGCTGGCGAGTGTGATGTAGCAGAATACTTGGCATTTCATGAAATATCATGATATATTAACTTATAGAGGTGATTGCCGTGAAAGCTAAAAAGTTTGCCACTCAAATTGATGAGAAAGTTCTAAAAGATTTAAAAGCTTTTGTAGACCAGAACGATCGCAGTATCTCCAGCGTGGTATCAGAGGCTGTAGCCGAATATATTCACCGTGCAAAACTTCGTCCCGCTTTCAGAAGCGCCATGGACGAGGTTTTGGATGATCACGCTGAATTGCTCAAACGACTAGCGAAGTGAAAAGCACTCTTTACCCTACATTGGCCGAAGTTTTGGAACTTCACTCCCGACTCATTCATAGGTTTGGAGGTAAGGATGGGATTTTGGATCTGGGTCTTTTAGAGAGTGCGCTCATGCGTCCTCAGACCGGCTATTACAAGACGCTTTCATTGGAAGCCGCTACTCTACTTCAAAGTCTGACGCAAAATCATAGTTTTATAGACGAAAATAAAAGAATCGCTTTTGCTACCACTGCGATTTTCCTTCGAATGAACGGTTACCGATTGAAAGTTGATCCAGACAATGGTGAAGCATTTTTGATTAGTGACGTTATCAAAAAAAGAGTCCCCATTGACGTGATTGCGAGTTGGTTAGAAAAAAATATGAAGGAAATTTAATACTAATTCATATTGAAATTTTTAGATTCCTATACGTCGCTTCGGAGGTATTGCGGTCACAATCTGTGACCGCAAATGCTGAAATTCCTCTTCGTTAAGTTAAAACATAAAATCATTTGGAAATTATTTGTCGCTGATCTTTAACACTGTAGTTTCTTCTTCTCTTCAGCAAACACAGCGGCGAGCTCTTTGATCAATTGCAAAATAGCGGGCGTATCAAGTGAGATTTTTAACAGTTCTTCCGCTTTACGTGAAATAACGGAAATTTTTTCCATTTCATAGGTAAGGCCTGATCCCGCTAATTTGTGAAATAGATTTTCCAAAGCTGCGCGATCGCCCAATTTCAGAGCATCCAAAAGTTCTTTTAGTTTCTGATCAAACCCGGCCACATATTCACGTTGTAATTCATCTTTTAATTCGGGAGGAAGGGGACTCATGCGGCTTTAGATTTGCGGGAAATCATTTTTCCATTGGGAAGGGTGAAGAAAAATGTGCTGCCTACGCCCACTTCAGATTCGAGTCCTATGGTGCCCTCGTGTTCTTCAATGAGCGCTTTACATATGGGAAGTCCAAGACCTGTGCCTTTCATAATTTTCGATTTTCCTAAATCTTTACTCCGGAATTTCTCAAACATATGATCTTGATCTTCTTCTTTAATTCCCGGACCCTTATCTCTCACTGAAACTGTGACCAGCCCCTTGGGATTAAAATCCACACCTACGTTTACGTCAGTTCCCTTAGGACTAAATTTAATTGCGTTTGAAAGTAAATTTGTCAGCACCTGTTGGACTCGGTCCTTATCAGCTAAGATTTCACAATTTACCGCTGAAGCCTCTATGTTTACTTTCACACCGGTGGCCTTAAAAAGACCCTGAAGACTCTCGATGACGGTTTCAATAACATCTGTGAGCGGAAACCAATTTTTCACCAGAGGCATTTTGTGCGCTTCTATTTTAGTCAGATCCAAAATGTCATTGATAAGTCTAATCAATCGATCCGTCTCTTTTTCTGAAATCAGAAGTAATTCTTTAACGTCCGGGGTGACCTCACTGAGATTGCCACTTAAAATAAGACTCAGCGATCCTTTGACTGAGGTCATCGGAGTTCTGAGTTCATGACTGGCGAGAGACAAGAAATCTGTTTTAACTCGGTCAAGTTCTTTGAGTTCTTCCACGGTGTAGGCAACTCGCTCTGCCATTTCATAAAACTTAGATTCTAGATGGCCAATTTCATCCTGATTAAATGTGCGCGCAGTGAGTTGAAAACTTCCCGCTTGGAATTCAACCATATCATCAGATAAACGGCTAAGCGGTTGAAATACTCGGCGTTTAAAATACTGACTCAACGTCACAAGAGCAATGGAGAAAATTCCAATGTAAATGGCAATGAACGCAAGTGCCGCGTTGGTGGATTTATGAACACCGTCATCAATTTCTCTTAAAATCTCATACTCGTCCTTCATGAATGAATTGACTAAAATTAAAACTTGTCGGTTGGCGTGCATGGTTTTAGCCTGGATCCAACTATTTTGAATATCTTTTAATCTATTGGTTCGCTTTTTATCCGCACCAACTATTTTGAGAACTTCTTTAAAATTATTCTTAATATTACGTCTAAATTCAGCAAGGCGATGCCCTCTTGAATCTTCATCAATTTCTGGATCTTCTCTGAAAATACTTTCTTCATACAAAAGAAGTTCAATGTCTCCCACAAGGGTTGTCAAATGTTGGCTCTTTGTTGCCAATTGGTAGGAGCTAAAAAGTTGATCCAACGTTTTCCACAGAAAAACACCATTTATACTGGTGATGACAAACAACACGAGCAGGAGTCGTTTGAGCTGTCTTTGAAGTTTATTTCTTCTTAGGCTTGCTGTTTCCACAATATCTTTCCGAAGAACTTATTCACTTCTTCGCAAAGTTCACGGGCATCAAATGGTTTCACAATATATCCAATGCCGCCCAACCTGTATCCTTCATCAATATCTGATTGCTGATTTTTTGCAGTGAGGAAAATAATGGGGATATCTTTAGTCTCTTCTCTCAGTTTGAGTTCCTGACAAGTCTGGAATCCGTCCATCACAGGCATCATTCCATCTAAAATAATTAAATCAAATTTGGTCACCATAGCTTTGTCGATGGCCTCTTGACCATCACTAGCTGTAGTTACATCGTGCCCACCAATTTTTTGTAAACTGAGTTTAGCGACCAGCTGAATGCTGGGATCGTCTTCGGCGAGGAGAATTTTCACGCAGCGTTGCCAGAGCGTTTGTACATTCCCATGTTGCTATTCATCCAAAATCTTATTTTTTGAAGTTCAGCGTCCGTGAGGCCCACAAAACTGACCTTGGTGTGGAATTTCTGGGAGCCGTCTTCATCTAATGTGGAA
>JBBQPV010000037.1:0-9927 GCA_038216925.1 Bdellovibrionia bacterium | reverse complement strand
TGGATTGATGTGCACACTCATTTAGAAATGCTTGAAATAAATCCAGCAGAAATTATTGATCAAGCAAAAGGTGCTGGAGTAGCGGGAATGATTACAATCGGTTGTCATCCTAAAGACTTTGACAGCGTCTGTGATATTGCCAGAACCCATGGACCTACAGTGGTGGCAACTGTGGGAGTCCATCCCCACGATGCCAAACTCTATGACCGCACAATTGAAGATAAAATACGTGAGCTAGCGTCAAATACTTTCATTGTAGGCCTGGGAGAAATGGGCCTGGATTACTATTACAATCATTCAGAACCAGATGTGCAAAAGTCTGTTTTTCACCAGCAGATGAAATTGGCGGCGGAATTAGATCTCCCTGTCCAAATTCACACTCGGGACGCTGAAGACGATACGATTTTGGAATTGAAAAAATGGAAAGGGAAAGTCAGAGGAATGATGCATTGCTTTTCTGGTACACAGAAACTTGCCAATGCGGCCCTGGAATGCGGTTTTTATATAAGTCTGAGTGGCGTCATCACTTTCAAAAATGCACAACCCTTACGTGAAGTGGTGAAGTCTGTTCCCATGGATAGGTTGTTTGTAGAAACCGACGCGCCTTTCTTGACCCCAGTTCCATTTCGGGGGAAGAAAAACCAACCTGCCTTTGTAGTCCACACCGCTGAAAAATTATGTGAAATCAAAGGCGTGACAGCAAGTGAACTAAGCGGGCAACTCCTCACCAACGTCCGCACCCTCTTCACTAAATGGAAGGTACCAGGTTACTTTCCCGGATAAACGCTGGATAAAATTTAGTCCAACTCGCTTTTACGAATGAATGAGTCCATCAGTAACAAGGTATACTCTGGCAAAAAAACAATCTGCAATATAGCCACTTTGATAAGACTTAAATTTTTTGTTTTACGGGAAAGTAACCCGGTACCTTAGAATTTTGTCGAAGTTATAATCAAAAATAATATGTTCAACAATAACCCAAACATTTCCTCTAATTAGTGGGCCGTGCCAGGCCTCGGCATTGCAATAGTACTCTATTGAAACACAGGAGCAGCATGGGCATGGCAAAAGTAGCAGAAATTGAAAAACTTGTAATCGGTCAGAAGCTGGAGAAGGACAGCTATATCTTTCGACGCACTACCCCTCGAATGGATGTTTTTATTCCTGTCATTCTGGATTTTCAAAATCAACTTCACGATGCCATAATTTTATCGGTGTCAGCAAAAGTGATAAAATTTGATAAGACTTTCCCTTTGGAATTAAGCAAAGTTTGTACTGCCATCCTTAAATTTTATCCCGGAATCCATCTCATTGGGATTCCATTTGTAGGTTCCAGTGATTTTAATGAAGGATGTTGGCATCGGCTCGTTCTCAAAGAACAAATCAATATCGAAAAGTTTAGTAAACTTTCTCGATAAATTTAAGTCCTAGCAATAGCCCAAACTTTCCACATGGCTTCTCTGATAATAGCTCCAGACATTTTACTCTGCCCTTCCCGGCGCTCTTCAAAAATGATTGGGAATTCGATAAACTTAAAACCCTTCTGCGCGGCTCGATATTTGATTTCAATTTGGAAACTATACCCGTCAGAAGAAATCTGATCTAAATCAATGGCTTTAAGCACTCGAGAATGCCAACCATTAAATCCCCCCGTAAAATCAAATATCGGAACTTGCAAGATGGTTCGGGCATAAAGACTACCGAATCGAGAGATTAGTCTTCTTAAAAACGTCCAATTTACAGATCCGCCGCCTTTTACATATCGGGAACCAATAACAAAGTCGGCCCTTGCACTTTCAAGAAACATGTTTTTTAAAAAGTGTGGAGGGTGACTCCAGTCGGCGTCCATTTCTGTAATAAAATCGTACCCCTTGTCTAAGGCCCATTTAAATCCAGCAATATAGGCCTTCCCTAATCCATTTTTTGAAGTGCGTTCTAATAGATGTATTCTGGGATCATGGTTTTGCAATTGGTGAACTGCATCGGCAGTTTTATCCGGACTGCCGTCATCTACAACTAAAATATGCACGTCAGGCACAACAAGAAAGATCACTTTTATGAGCTCAGTGATATTCTCGCGTTCGTTAAATGTAGGAATGACAATCAGTTTTTTCATTACAGATGGAATTAAACTACTATTTCTCTGGTGGATTTTCCATCTTTTCGTGAAGGAGATTTTTTTGCGAATCTGAGGGGTGGTCTGCGACCCAGCCAAACATTAGGATCTGACTGTCTAGTGGCTAAATGTATTTTAACTTTTTCACACGCGGCAGCCTGATTTTTCAGATACAAGAGGGCATCAAAGCCACAGTGGGGACAGGCCACATCAAGTCGGTGACGCATCAGTATGAAACTTTCAATAAAAACTAACGCAATGACAAAAATTAAAATGCCTTTGGCATCGAGAGATTGCCAAAACATGTAACTTGCAAATACAGCCAGACTGAGGGCTTGGACGTAATTTCCTAAAGAGAGATGCCTTTTCTTATAAACTGTCCGAGGATTTTTACAAAAAGCGCAATAGCAGTGGACTTTAGTCTTTTGAAATAACTTAATCATTATTCATTTTCTCACCTTTGATTCAAAAAGGAAAAGTCATATATTTGACGCCTCTTTTATAAGCGAACTATTGTAGAATTAAAGTATGAAAAAACTCATATTCGCACTCATTATGACAGGAAGTATCTCAGTAACCGTCACTGCTCTCGCATCCACAGAGGATGACTACACGCCTACGACGAGAGCCAGTATCAATAGAGAGGATGAAACTTCAATTTTTGATGAAACCCGCATCCACGGCGGAGTGGCACTTCTGCAGTCCTACCAAGATTTCATGATTGCGCCGGGCATGAGAGAACGTGGGGGCATCCGAGGTTTTGAACTTTCACTGGGAGTAGATTTATTTTCACAAAACTGGATTGCCGAGGGGGTTGTCATGAGTTTCCCGGAAGCAAGTATTGCCGACACAACCATGTCCGCAAACGCCTTTGAACTCAGAATGCTTTATGAAAAACCTATTTTTTACGGCGTGACTGTTAAAGGTGGAGTGGGATTAGGCAGCAGGTCTTATAATTTGAAAACTAAAGCGAGAGTTGGAACGAATATCATCGACACTGATAAGTCATTTAGCAGTGGCGCCACTGTATTTGTATTAGGCCTTGAGTACTGGCCCTCCGGAGAGGTCAGTGCCGGAGTCGAAGTTTCCAATCACCTTCCAATGGCCTCTGGCGATGATCCCAGCAGCGTAGATTTAGGTATTAAACTCTCTGGACACTTCTAAGTGAGATGATTCAAAAGTATCCAAAAAAGCTAAGGC
The DNA here is from genome assembly GCA_038216925.1 of Bdellovibrionia bacterium. GTDB lineage: Bacteria > Bdellovibrionota > Bdellovibrionia > JABDDW01 > JABDDW01 > JBBQPV01. Next base: position 6,611 of record JBBQPV010000037.1, on the reverse strand, counting down.
CCAATGTTTTACTTACCCGCTACCCCATTGTATTCATTCATGGAATCAAAAGTATTTTTCACAGTTACAACTATTGGCACGGCATTCCTGATTTCCTAAAAAATCACGGATTTGAAACCCATATTCTCGATACCTACTGGCGAGGTCCTCAAAAAAAACGCGTAGTGGATCTAGAAAAAAAAATCTTAAGTATTCCTTCAAATAAGGTTCATATCATCGCCCATTCCTTCGGAACTCTAGATTCAATTGTGCTGGCTGATCTGGAGAGTCTTAAAAATAATATTGCCTCTATCACATTAGTAAGCCCACCCTTTGATGGATCTCCCTGGGCAGACAAGTTTGCTCATTTAACTCCGGGTTTACATCAAGAAGTAACACAAAAGGGGGCGCAAGAAATTGTTCTCAAATTTAAAAATAAGAGTGCTATTCCGATCACCACCATCATCAGTGAACCCGCTCACAACGTCACACCCTTGCTATTTATGCACCACCGGCTACTAACCCGGGAGTTAAGGAAACGGGGTTTAAAGGACGGTAACGATGGTCTTGTGTCCGTTGAATCCCAGAACGTCGCTACTCGGTTTTCAACTAAAACTGTGATTTTCCCCGGTGACCACCATCAGGTTGTGGGAGCTGGCCCTTGGCCCAAAGGTGAGAAAACAGCCCATGAAGTTTATCTGGATCACTGTATTTCTCTTGCAGAAACTGATCTTCAAAACGCAAAATAGTTCTATGGACAACAACTCCCCTCTCCCGACTCATCGCTTTGACTGGAATGACATTAAAATCCGTACTCGGGAAGTCATCCTTTTTTTACCACGATTTTTAAAGAATCCTTATGAAGGAATAAAAAGGGTACCCAATTGGGATTGGTGGACCATTATCCTTCTTGAAATTTTGATGGGCGCAGCATGTGGGATCTTAGGTGGAATTGTGGCTCATCATATTGTTGCTGTATTGGGCGGATTGTTCATTGGTCCCATAATGAATCTCATTATCACCGGAATTTTGTCTGGGATCTTATACTACGCGTGTCTTTTTATTTTACAAACCGAACTGGATTTTAAAAAAGTTTTTATTGTCGTAGCCATTGCAAAAATCCCAGCACAAATATTGTCAATTCTTGCACCGTTATCTCATCCCATAAATGTCATAAGTCTTCTCTGTATTATTGTGACGGCAGGTTTACTTATAGTAGGCTTCACCGGAAACTTTTTTTTAGATAAAAAGAAAATGACTAAAATAGTTGGGACTCTGGCCGGAGTACTTGTTTTATGCTGGCTCTACTCCATGATCATGGACACGACTTCTGCGCGCATCAAAGTGCAAGATTACACTCCTGAAAGTTTGGATCAAATACATAAAGAACTGGGCGAATCCCAGGAATAACTCCTTTCTTATTAAATAGGGCATAGGCCTTCCCAAGACTAAAGTTCCGTAACTGTTTAACCGATATTCAGTTTAGGAACAAAAGGGGCAATTCCGATGGGCAAAGTGGGCAATAAGTATTGGCGCATAGGCATCTTTTCCTTAGCTACAGTGGCTATTTTGGTACAATTTCAAAATTGCGGCCCTCAACAAATGAGTAGCGGATTAACTATTGGACGTTCCGCCTCCTCTGACGTCACCGCCGGGAATCCCGCCTTCAATTCAGCCTCTTGTCAAACTTCTGGGTGCGGGTCTATTGACTACGTGTATTGGGACAGCTGTGTTGCTAAGGTTTCCGGTTGGGCATGGAGCAATGATTCTATGTCAACAAAAACTGTTTCGCTTCATGCCGAGAATAATTCCTCAACTGTCACCACTAGTGACAACAGTCGCTCAGATATTTACTCAAGCTTTCCTTATATGAATGGTTCAACCATAGGATTTAAAGCTAACCTTCCTTATAAAGGTGATTACGTATCATCGGACTTAGCTTTTACAGGATCTGTTCAAGGGACTAACGGTGCCAATGCAATCGCTTCAAACCACAGCTATCCTCCCACTGATTGTTGGGCTAGTGGCGGCAACGTCAGGCCCGTTGCAAATTGTAATACTGGCTCAGCATTTGGCTGGATTGATACCGCCACTTGGGACGGCAGTGGAACCTTTGTGACTTTAGCAAACAAAGTGACCAATACGCCCATTGGCAATTCTGCAACTTGCAGTTTAAAAATTAATGGATGGGGATGGACTAAGGCCTCAGGCAATGCAAGTAAAGTAAGAATAATTCTTGATGATGGAACATACAGAGATGTTTTGACAAACGTATCTTATCCTGCCGCTCGCAATTTATATTATCCTAACTACACGTGTATGGATGATTCTCCCGGATTTTTGGCAGATTTTGGTGTGAAGACATTTTCAAAAACTGGACGGGCACAAGCTACAAATGGCGCTTATCTTGTCACAGTCACCGGAATCATTTACGGCACTGGGGTTTTACAACCAATGGATTCTCTTTATATAGAAGTTCCGCTTAATTGTGTGCAATAGATCTTTTGGAAGGGTTGTTTAAAAATGTTAAAGGCAGCAAATAAAAAACTCGTTGGTATTTTTCTGGCTGTTTTTTTTGGCCTCATCATCATTCAATATCAAAATTGCGGCTCTCAACAAACTGGGAATGGTTTAAGCATTGGTACAAAAACTTCTGCGAGCTCATCCCCCTCAGGTGGGATTCCAGGCATCCCTTCAGCCGTTTTACTCACGCTCTCTAGCACCGGCACCAGCGGCGTAGCAGGTTCAAATTTTACTTTCACCGCCTCTGCAACAGGTGGAACTGGAATTTATTCATATGCGTGGAATGCAGGTGGCGGTAGTGCCAATTGTGCTTCCAATATTGCAACCTGTAGCGTCCTCTTCAGTAACGCCGGTAACTATAATGTCAGCGTCACCGTGACTGACACCTCTTCCCCACCGCAGACATCAACCGCTAGTGTAAGTGTAACTATAAGTGCAGTGCTTCAAGCCCTCATGGCAAGTATCGCACCAACCAGTGACACGGCCCTTATTGGCGTTCAAAGAACATTCACCGTGACAGCTTCCGGCGGGCAATCTCCTTACACTTACGCTTGGACAACCTTAGCTTCTCAAACTATTTGCGGGGCTACACCTTCATGCACTGCAAGTTATTCCATCGCTAACACCTGGCCAGTGCAAGTTACCGTGAGAGACGCTGTGGGAAGTGTTGTTACGGCAAGTGCAAATATTATTGTAACAACTCCGGCTCAGCCGCCACCACCACCGCCACCTGTTCCCGTTTGCCCCACTTCTTACGGACACATTGATTCTGCAGTAGAAGACGACAGTTGTAACATGACGGTCACCGGTTGGGCATGGAATCCAAGTTGGGGTCAAGGCACTCAAGTGAGAGTCTACGGCACCTTGGGTGAAAACTGCACCACCACTATTTCTCAAGTAAGAAATGATGTTCACAACTCTCAGTCTTGTGTTCCAGCGGCACCCGCAGGGACACCCGGTTTCACATGTACATTTAGTTACGGTGTTATTTATGGCACCGGTGCACCAGTGGTGCAAGGCTACGTCATGAATCCCAATGGCACCGTAGCAGCAACTTTAAATATTGTTGGTCCGCCGGGAAACCCAAACTGCATGCAACCCATTAATTGAGGGCATATGAAATACTGGAATAAAAGAAGAAGTTATTTTACTGCGGCAGCGGCGGTTATGATGGCTGCTCTATTATTTCAATTTCAAAATTGTGGATCGCAACAAAGCGGCAGTGGTTTAACCATTGGTGCGAAAACGTCCGCCAGTACTTCGCCCGGTGGCGGCGTTCCCGGATTTCCGTCAGCCGTAGTTGTGGTCTTGACTCCGATTTCAGCAACCGGCGTTGCTGGTTCTACTTTTAATTTTTCCGCATCAGTCACCGGGGGAACTGCTCCCTACAGTTATAAATGGAATACCGGCAGCGGTGTTTCAAACTGCGCACTAAATGCAGCCACATGTGCGGTGACTTTTCCGAATGCAGGAAGTTTTACGGTTTCTCTTACCACCACCGATGTTAATAATTTAAATTCATCTACCAGCGCCTCAGTGACTATATCCGCTATCCTGCAAGCTCTTGTTGGCAATATCGCTCCCGCTGCCGCATCTGCTCAAGTAGGCGTCTCACGGTCTTTTACTGCCTCCGCTTCTGGTGGCCAATCGCCTTACACATATTCTTGGAGCACAGTGGGGGCACAACAAACATGTCCTGCTGGTCCCACTTGTACCAATTCCTATTCCATCGCAAATATTTGGCCAGTCACTGTCACTGTTCGGGATGCAGTTGGTGCTGTTGCCACTGCCACAGCTAATTTTACTGTCACCGCCGCTCCGCCGCCTCCACCGCCAGCTGTTTGTTCCACATCTGTTGGCAATTTAGAATCAGCAACTATTGACGGCAACTGTATCATCACCGCAACTGGTTGGGGATGGAACCCAAATTGGGGACAGGGAACTCAAGTGAGAATAGTCGCGCGCTATGGTATGAATGGAACGGCCACCATATCCGGCGTACGTAACGATGTTCATAATTCAATGTCTTGCGTTCCGGCAGCACCAACGGCAACTCCGGGATTCTCAGTCTCTTTTTATTTTGGATTTACTTACGGAAACCCAGATCCAGTAGATGTGACAGCTTATGTGTTAAATCCTAATGGCTCTGTAGGAGCAACATTGAATACTGTTCAAATGCCCATTGGAGATATTTGTTCTACCGGTGGATTTGGAAATAATTAACATGGTCTTGAGGAGGCGCTTGTGAAATTTCTGACATCTAAAAAATATTTGGCGTCACTTGCACTAGTTGTATTTGCGCTGGTTTTAATTTCACAGTTCCAAAACTGTAGTTCTTCTCAAAGTAGTGGAACCGGTTTAACTCTCGGGTCTTCGGCACCGGCCAATCCTTTTAGTGGTCCCCTCCCCGGTACACCAAGCGCTATCGCAGCAAATTTAATTCCTCCAACTGTCAGTGGCGTTGCAGGTTCTGCTTTTACATTTAGCGTGAGCGCGTCCGGTGGTTCAGGAAATTATTCATATGCATGGAACATAGGTTCAGGCACAGGATCCTGCCTCACTACCTCATCTGTATGCGCCGTTAGTTTTCCCGTTGCGGGAAATTTCAGCGTGGCCGTGACAGTCTCTGACACTTCAGCGAGCGTGACGCCTGTTTCCGCTAGTTCAAGTGTAGCACTTTCCGCTGTCATTCAACCCCTCTTGGTGAGTCTGTCTCCATTAAATGACACAGTTTCTACTGGAGTTCAAAAAAGTTTCACAGCAAGCGCCAGTGGTGGACAAGGACCCTACAATTATATTTGGACTACACCCATGGCCTCAGCCATTTCATGTTCCGGCACTTCTACTTGCGTTGTTCAGTATGTCGTCGCCGCGCTGACTTCAGTGCAAGTGGATGTTTCCGATTCTGCAGGGAGAACCGCCTCTGCCAGCACCCAATTGAATGTAACGGCCACAGTGGTTCCCCCTCAGCCCACTGACAATCCACCGGGACCTGTTAGAAATACAAGTGATCTTGGCTGTGATTTTGGAACGGACACTTGGTTTGTTTTCACCAGCCCCACAACGGGAGTTCTCCATTATCTATCTCAACAGAGTTGCAGCACTCCATATAACAGGACTACGCCATACATTTGGGACGGATCCGCATGGGTGATTTCAGGACCGGCCACCTCCACTGGTGGAGCCCACAGACGCTGTCAGGAAGCTTGCTGAACCTGAGGGGACGATAACCGGCTACTCACTAAATAAATAAACAGTTATGGGGGCCTCAATGACTCCTAGTTACACCTGAAAAGGCATAATTATTGCGTTATAAATTGCATGCCGGTTTCATTGCTAAGCTTGACGCTAATTTTTATTTTAAGTTCATTTCCATTTAAATCTGGAGCTCAGACATTGGAGGACTTGGACAAGGCACTAAGGCCTGCCAAGAATGTCGCTGGATTGCTTCAAAGTGAACAGGCAAAAACTAGGTATTACAAGGCGTTGGTCAAATACTTTGGTAGAGAATTTCCCCGTGAATCCTTTGACGCCATTCTTGTGCAGCTGGAAAAAGTATCTAAAAAAATCCCTGGCTTTGAAGAAAGACTTTGGGAAACAGATGGCCTTGGTGTTCCCTTTTCAATTGAAACTGTCGTTAAAACGTCAGGCAGGCAATTCAATTCGGAATCATGGGGAAATTATTTTGATCCTTGGCATAGGCAACTTCGCCTCTCCAGCCAGGAGTTGTGGCAAATGACTTCTCGTCAGAGACAAGATTTTATAAATCGCGTGTTGACTACCCATACTGAGGAAATCAAAAGACATGAAATGAAAATAATAGGATTGCCCCGTGCCCAAGTTATTCAGCAGTCAGCAGAATTATACAGTCGATTGATGTCAGATCCAGAATTAAAATTATTAGCCTCAGATGTAGTTCATAGAAAATTTGATTCGGAATGGGTTCGCGATCAACTCCGAGCGGGAGATCCCGACATGATATTAAAAACACTGCAATATATTGAACAAAAACCTAAAGATTGGATGGGAGAGTACATTTTTGAAATGGATCCTCCGTCTTCACTGGTAAGTTTGGTTCGATCCCTCGTTCCTAAAAGTTCTGAGCTATT
>JBBQPV010000036.1:0-9928 GCA_038216925.1 Bdellovibrionia bacterium | reverse complement strand
CTATAAAGTTTCATCAGATAAGAAGACTTATACTTTTAAAATTAAAAAAGCCAAATGGTCCGATGGTCAGATTATTTCAGCCTATGATTTTTTACGAGGCTTCAAACGTACTTTCTCTCCCCTCACCGGCGCAAAGATATCTCAAAACTTTCAAGATTTAGTCATTGGTGCCCGTGATTTTAAATCCAAGAAAACTACTGACTTCAATGCCGTTGGCATAAAAGCAATAGATGAAAAAACATTAGAAATTCGAATCCAAAGGCCCGCAGCTTATTTTTTATCCCTTCTCAGCCTGCCCTTTGCATTCCCTCTCAGAGAATCCGGAGACACCATTATCAAAGAAGGAACACCTACCTCCGGGCCATATAAAATTACTAAACTTAAAAGTTCCTCAAAAACAGTTTTCGAACCCAATGAATACTATGAACCCATGGCTAAAAATATTATTGAACTTAAAGTGGTATCTGATTCTTCAGCGGTGATGTCTTTGTATGAAAAGAACGAAATTGATATCATTGAAAGAATACCAAGTTCTGATTTTGAAAGATTTAAAAACAGTCCCGAACTTAAAACTGCTCCGTTTTTGGCAACATATTACCTTGGATTTAATATATTAAAACCACCCTTTGACGATCTGAAATTAAGAAAAGCGTTTGCGGGCTCCATAAAGAGAACTGATATTTCTAAAATACTAAAAGATCCACAAATAATTTCTAGTTCTTGGGTCCCTACTCCCCTAGACACATCAGACCAAGATTTTTCGGTGACATCTTCAGACCTTGATAAGCAAACTGTGAAAAAGAAATATACTTCAGAAAAAATCCAACTGGTGTTCGACTCGCAGGAAAAAAACACTCTCATCACCTCTTTTATTCAGCAGCAATTAAAAGAAAACTTAGGAATAGAAATTAGTTTAAGGGGAATGGAATGGAAGTCCTACCTGCATTTTTTAACCCAGGAAAGACCTCCGTTTTTTAGATTTGCCTGGCTCTCGGCATTTCCAGATCCACTTAGTCATTTGGACGTATTCACTTCCCATAATCCCAATAATTACACCGGATTTAGTAATGTTGAATATGACAACCTGGTATTAAAGATAGCAGAACTGTCTCCGGGTAAGCAGAGACACCAGCTCATCTTAAGAGCTCAAAAAATACTACTACAAGACTTTGCAGTTATTATTCCACTTTTTCACTATAAACAGTATGCACTCATTAGTCACAGTTGGCAGGGTTTAGAACTTACTCCGATGGGTCTTCTGTATTTTGATCAGGCAAATCTAAGGCATGAGCCCTGAATCTCCGTTTAAGATCTGACTTTGCTTTTAAACTGGCAGCGCTTCGCTTTTGATTTTCCATATTCCACTCTTCTAAGAGCTTCATGTCACCCACTACATGATCTTGGGACTGTTCCGCAATATCATCCACGGCTTTTTTCCACGTGGATTTTAAAAAATCTAGCCGTACGCTTAAATCAGAAGGCTGGATATTGCCAAATTCCTTTAAATCGTGAGAGGCATCTTCATAGGAGATGGCTTCAAGAATCCCTTGAGCCCGAGTTCCACTGGATTTAACCCCACCTAACCACAGTTGATAGCCGCCTTTTATGGTTTTAGGCTCTGTGCCTAATCTCCCATCCACTTTCACTGTTCCACTTAAAACAGAAATGGTCACTTTCTCTTCATTTGCGGAAATAACAAATGTAGATTTACTAGAATTGAGAATGTCACCAAATTTTGTAGCAATTTTAAAATCATCACCGGACTCATTAGTGACAAATGCACTTCCATTATAAAGAACCACTTTACTCTTCTCAAAACCCACAAAAGTAAACTCCTTTAGCCCAAACTTAATCCCATTCCAATCTATTTTGGCAGTGGATTTTTTAAACGTCTCAACATCTGATGTGCCACCTTTATTTTCCTCAATCTCAACCTGTCCCGCTTTATTTTCAATATTGAAGGAATTTGCAGTTTGAGCACGCACTCTGACATCCATCAAAAAACTTAAAATAATAATCATGACCCTTGCAAACCTGATCACAAATTGAGCCCCTGAATGCTCCGAGACGCAAGCTCCGCGCATTTAGATTTCGGGTACAGAGGCTGCGCCATTTGATAAATTTCTTCCGCGTCTTCGACTCGTTCCTGCTTTTCAAAAATTTTTCCTAATCGCACCATTCCCAGACATGCAGATTCAGTCTCAGGAAAGTGAGTGATGAGAAGATTAAGTGCCCTTAACGCGCCCTCGTTATTTCCCAGTTGATAGTAGCTTTCCGCTAGAAAGTAACTTGCCTCTGGCAAAGAAGGATGATCGGGATACTTTTGCAAAAATTCCTCAAACAGCTCGGCGGATCGACGATAATCACTGGAAATAAAAACTTTCTTAGCGTGCTCAAATGAAACATGACCATTTGGCCACAGACTCTGAGATTTAAATGCGGGATCCGCCATGACACTGGCGATGGCTCTTTTCTCATCATTCCACGGTGTCTTTTGATCAAGCTTTACTCCGGCTAAAACTAGTGCCTCTTTAAATTCGGAAAATCGAGATTCAAGTTTTGCAACCTTACGATCTTCACTGTGTAGTTTTCTCTCTAAGCTTGCGACCTTCTTTTTTTCTAGTTCCACGCCATCAAAATATTTGTCGAAATAGCCAAACACCGTCGACCAACCAACAAGTAAGATCAGGGTCCAAATAACGTAAACTCTTGTAGCCATGGCATATCTCTCCTGGCTAACAATTCGACATTTTTATTGGAGAACTAAAGTTTCTTAGTTAGTGAGCGGGACTAAGGACAGACTGCTGAGGAGTTAAAAGTTCCAGCGGAGACTGAACGTTTAATTCGCTGGATGATAGTCTGGTTTCTAAATAACTTTTTAAATTTTTAAGCTGTGATAGCGAACTGGGAGCCGTGATTACGCTCACCATAGATTCCAGATTACTTAACGCAATCAAAACGTTTTTAACATTAATCTGACCGGACTGATCTTTCTCTGATTCCCTGTAAAACCCAATGTCACGATTCCAGAATTTACCGTTCAGAAAAAAGTAATTGTCTACGGCGCGGAATTTTATGGCGTCTGCCTTTAAAACTCCTCCAACTTTCAAAAGAGCTTTCTCCATAATAACCTGATCAAAAAGTTTTCTATCGGTGGAAACAGGTTTCAACGAATTGACGTCAACGCCTTCTACAAACCCGCCGTCGGGCATTTTTAAATTATTGATAGAGAAAAGAATGAGGCCGGTAAGAAGAGTGTGAATCTGCTTTCGTGCAGAGTCTGGTTTTGACTTAGAGTACCTACATAATTCAACTTGCTCGGTAGAAATGTCGTCACAAAGTATTTTATCTAAACTTCCTCTTAACTCAGGGTCGGTGGAGTTTTGTAAATCTGATGTAACTTCATAAAACTCAGTCAAAGACAAAATGGCCTGGGCGATATCCGCCGTATAGATTCTATCTGCTGTACCAGATTTAGAAAAATTCACCAACACTGCGCCAACAGCGTTTGCAACCGTGTGGGGAGCCATCACTAAACGTCCCGAAGGGGATATACGCCCAATCATTTTAGAAGGAATATTTTTAAGTATTCCTAAGGAAAGTCCCAATGCTTGTTTAAATAAAACCGCTTTTGAGAAAATTTCCTTCTGTGGAAATTGCCCTAGTCTAAGGGTAGCTAATGACGTGTCAAATGGCGTGGTACGCCAAGGTTTTAAATAGTCCATCATCTGCGCGTATCCACTCAAAAGCGCCATCTGCCCTTGAACTGAAACAGTGAGGGAGGGATCCACATTTGTTTTCCCAATATCTGCTTTATAGTTACCCGCTAGAATAACTCTATCAGGCACCGCAAAAGTAAGTTGCCCGGGGTCGTAGGAATCTATTTTAAGAAGATCCAGTCGACTCTCTTGGGAAACATCTGTCAAAGGGATTGTAAGAGCGTCAATGGGCTTCCCGTTATAATCCTTAAATCCAGCTAAGGCCGCTAATTTTGAAACCGCCCTAAACCCTAAAATAGACTGCGTCTCTGAAGTAGAATTTTGTAACTCTAAATAGTGACTGGTTAAACTTTCACCCAGTACAGCCGCGGAGGTTTCTGACAAATCAGAAGCAGTTACCCACGCCCCTCCCCTTTGTTTCTCAAACTTTAAGCTTCTGCCTTCTAAAAGGGGCAATGTTTTGTCTGCAAAAAACCATTTGTTAAGATACATGAGGGCGTACTCTTTAAACTTATCAAATGCAAACACTGGGAAATTTGCTCTTTGACTCTCCAGCTGCTTCTGGATTTCTGTTTTGAGAACGGACTTCAAATTACTGTCCAGAGCCATAATTTTTAGTCTCAAAGCGTTGTCAGCTTCGTTAAATAATTTTTCTCTCATGGACATCTTAAAGTTCTTAATTCCGTCTCTTGTGGGACCTTCAAACTTATTTAACTCTTTAAGAATTTCTATTTTATAAATGCCCTGTTTAGAGGCTTGTGCAATAAGACCAAATGAGGATGTATCTCTCATTGATTTAAGGTCAGCGTCGTCATACTTATTAAAAACATCCGCAAGCTTTTCGGGAAAGATTGCTCTACGGCTGAGACCCAACCAATAGACAATGAGCGCACGGACTTTTTCAGTTGGTTCAGTGGCCTGGGACTTTCGCACTTCCAATAAGTCTTTTGAAATATTAAAATTTAAAATTTGAAGGTTAATCATCTCAGTTTGTTGCTTTGTAAGAGCATTCCAAGCATTCATTTCTAGTACGGGCATGTTTTTCGTGGCCAGGGCTAAGAGTTCGTCGTCAGTGTGACTACTTGTCGAGGGCTGGGCCTTAAGGACTGTCCATTTGCCTTCACCGAGAATAGGCTTATTTTCTGTAGCTAGCGCCAACAGTTCTTTACTGGAATATTTATTAAAATAGTTCCCTAATTCATGATTTGAAGATTCTCGCACTGACTTATTGAGCCACATGTCTATGAGAAGATCTAAAGCATCACTATTATACTTTATGTTCTCAATCATAGCTGAATAATCAACGCCTTCTTGAATCATCATGGCACTAGCACGACGATCCTTCTCTGATAAGCCAGGCAACGTGACTATTTCCTTTTGAAGCTCAATAAAGTAGCTGTCAATTCTTTGGGGTTCCGCCCATTGAAGTTTAGGCAAAAACTCTGAAAGCGGCTGGATGTATTCCAATTTTAACTTTTGCGCAACGGAGGCAACGACCGGATTATTTTCGTTTTGACCGCTGAGATGATCTACAAAAACAGAAAGTTTTCCAATAATATTTTGCATGTAATGAGACGTACTTGCTCCCTCTGCAGCGCCGTCATTAGGAATAAAGTCCGCGGCTTCAGTAATTTTAATTTGCGCCAAATCGAGAACTTTACCGGATTCTCCAATGAGAAAATCTTTTAAATAGTAAAATGCTTGTTCGCCGTACGGGTTACCAGCCGGAAGGACTGAAGCTGACATCACAGTTGCATTCAGGTTCTGGCGTGAGAAAAGTTCAGGAAATTTAGTACCGTTTTTCCGGATAATGGGAGACGCCGAGCTCATAAATAAATTTGAAAGATTAATTACGTCTGCGGAACTCACTACAGCGCTGTCTTTCTTAAGTGTCGATCTAAGACCAATCACGGCGGGATTAATTTCTATCACGTGATCTGCCAGTGACGGACCTGCAAAATCAGTTTTTGTGATAGGAGTAATGCGTTTATCAGTTTTTGAACCGCATGCAGAAATGAGGAGTAGAAAAATCAACAGTCTTTTCATTAGAAAAACATCCTCAAATTAAAGAGGTGGGTAAGTGAATGAGGAGTGTTTGTTCCCGCTACGATATTGGAAAACGTGTACCCGATGGTAAATGGAACGGCAAAACTCTTTTCTATGTAACTTTGTATCGTAGAAAACTCAATAAACCCACCAAGTTTTTGAGCGGAATAGCCGGTGTCTTGAGACAAAATGCCATAGTTGATATTTTTTCCTCCCGAGAACCAATCCGGATCCTTGAATGTCATGTCGTAAAATCCGCCAATACTCATCCAAGGAAAAAGGAAATATTTATTACCCAACACAACGTCAAATAGATTTCCTGGTTGCCTCGCCACATTTTCTTTTTGTTCAATGCTAGGTAAAATATCAGTTGCATCGGTGGGGACACGTTTGTCAACACGGTCGGGAAGATGAGCTTCATATTGGACAATTCCAGAAAATATCCAGCGAGGTCCAATGTACAACTCATTGGTAGAATAAGCACCGATGCCTGAATAGCCACCTGTGGCTAAATCTCCAAGATCATCAGGGTCGTCATTTCTGCCGGTAGGCAACAAAAAATAAGGCCTGATGGACAAACGGAAACGGTCACTTTCAAAGTATCTGTATCGAGCGTAAAGCTGTGTGTCCCCAATAGTTGTGAAGTCCACAAGGCCGATGGGTTTGTAACCTCTGGCGGCAAGCACAGACTGCACTGCTGCAGGCAGGTTGTTTGCGTATGATGCCGCAAGGGCCAGGCCCGCATTAACTTCGCTGGAACCTGTTCCTGTATAAGCTTTGATAGACTGAATGTTTGAAGTTCCCGACGCCACAATCTGCATTTCATTTCTGAAGTGAATGATAGGAAATCCAAACCCCACGGCCAAATTCTTTTTTATTCCATAAGCTGGGTTTAGAACAAAGTAATCTATGGTTGGATTGGCTTGAAAATCTATGGATCCAACAGAAATGTTATTCCCCAAAGACGGTGACATGGTGTTGAGAACAGGGATTAATCTTGCTGCAGGAGGAAAATATTTTGCAATATTTTGACCACTTAAATTGAGATGATATTGGTCCGTGACATTTACTAGAGAACTTGAAGAATCGAATTTTTCTCCTAAGCCGGTGATCAATCCAAAACTAAATTCAGGAGAATAAACCCCTTGCGGAAGTGTGGCCGTTGTCTCAATGCCAGCCCATGCAGAACTGCAGAAACACAAAGTCAACATCACAATGAAGTAAGTTTTCAAAACCATAGACATCCCTTGCACTTAACAAGAGCACAGGGCATGCCACGGCTCTCGGCATATGCCCTTTGCGGGGAACAAATAATCCGCTCCTATAGCCAAAAAGAGGCCTTTTTATGTCATGCTTTTTTAGACGCTGTTTGAATTACAAATACGGGTTTGATTGACTAATTTTTTTACATAGCATGGGGGGTATCTATACCCAGCAAAGTGAGACCTTTTGCGATCACCATTCGCACCGAATCGGTCAATATAATGCGAGATTCTTGAAGCTTTATCTCACCTTCTAATATCCGATGTTCATAATAAAAGGAATTAAATGCCTTGGATAATTCTAGTAAATACTGTGCAATCCAACTTGGTTTTAATTGCTCTCTCGCAATTTTAACCACGTCATCAAAGCGTCCTAATGTTCTAAAAATATTTTTCTCCTGAGGCTCTTTAAGAAGAACTGTGCCTTCAAAACTGGGCAATTCCTTCTTCCATTTAGATAAAACACTGCAGCAGCGGACGTGGGTGTATTGAATATAAGGGCCCGTATCACCATTGAAATCCAGAAGCTTGTCCCAATCAAAATCTATATTTTTTTGTCTATCGTTCATGAGGTCATTGAAAACAACTGCTCCTGTCCCTACGCTTTGAGCTATAACCTCAGCATTAAGTAAATCAGGGTTTTTTTGTTTAATAATATCGCGAACAAATTCAACTGCTCTGTCTAATACGTCCTCTAGCAAAACAACGTTTCCCCGCCGGGTTGACATTTTACCCTCTTTGAATCGGTACAAACCAAAACCAACATGTTCACAGTCTTTAGCCCACGGATATTCCATGAGCTCTAAAACTTTGAAAACCTGCCTAAAATGTAGAGTTTGTTCTGCTCCAACAACATAGAGGAGTTTGTCCGCTTTGAATTCCGTCTTCCTATTTAGTGCCGCCGCTAAATCTCTAGTTGCATAGAGGGTCGCTCCATCCTTTTTTTGAATCAGGCATGGAGGCATTTCAAATGCAGATAAGTCCACAACCTGGGCACCTTCACTTTCAACCAAAAGCTTCTTTGAACGCAAAGCTGTGACCACGTCTCTAAGATGTTCTTCGTAGAAAGATTCACCACGGACCAAATCGTGTTTAGTTTTCAGGAGACCGTACACTTTCTTATATTCGGCCATAGACACTTTTATGAATTCTTCCCAAGACTTTTCAATTTTGTCTGTCAGCCCATCGCGGTGGTAAGTCCTTTGCTCTAGTTTCAAAAAATATTCCCGACCAAAATCATCTAAGCTGGGCTCGTAGTCGGCCACGGCATGAAAAATAACGTAAATAGCAAAAAGATAATCAAATGTGATGGGCCCAGATATTTGCGAATCAGTAATTAGTTTTTTCCAAAAAATTTCGTCAAAGCCCTCTTTAACAATGGCATCCTCATGTTTTTGAGCCAAATTTAAAAGTTCCCTTAGATTTTGATGGGCCCAGGCTAGTTTTCCAAATTGGACGCCCCAATCCCCAATATAGTTAATCCCCACAACTGTGTAAGACGCCGCTCTGAACAAATTTGCTAATGATTGTCCAATCACCGTGGAACGCAGGTGGCCAATGCTCATGGGTTTAGCTACATTGGGCGAAGAATAATCAATGACAACGGTTTTGCCCAATCCTTCCGCAGAATTTCCCACTGATTCTTTTTTATTTTGAATTTCACTAAATATAAGATGCTGCCATGTTTGCGGGTTGAAGAAGAAATTGAGATAACCACCGGTAGCTAATGAGCTTGTATAGCTTATGGGCAACGTCACGGAAGTCAATTCCTTTGCGATTTGATTTGGACTTTTTCTCAGCGTTTTTGCTAAACCAAAACACGGAAATGCCAAGTCACCGTGTAATGAATCAGAAGGCACTTCAAAAAGTTCCATGATCTTTTCCGCTGTTAATCCAGTAGGTGCGCTCAACACGTGAGCTAAATCGCTTTTCATTTTTGTCAACATGTTCTTACTTTATTTAAAAATTTATTTTTTTGCCAAAAAAATCTTGACCGCAATTTTAATAGTCATTAGCTTAATCCATCACACACAACATCAACACTAATAATTTGGAGGTATTTCATGAATAAAGCCCAACTCGTCGATAGAATTGCCGGAGATGCAAAGTGCACAAAAGCGCAAGCGGAGATCGTTCTGGACACTACACTTGATGCAATTAAGAAGGCAGTTTCTAAAGGAGACGATGTAAAGCTGGTTGGGTTTGGTACCTTTAGTCGCGGCAAGAGAAAAGCTAGAACTGGACGTAACCCTCAGACCGGCGCAGAAATCCAAATTCCTGCAAGTAAAATTCCTAAATTCAAAGCTGGAAAAGAATTCAAAGAAATCCTAAATTAAAAATCGCTTTGTCAGGGGGCCGGAGATTTCCGGCCATCTAGATTCTTAAGCTCAGTCTGTAAATCTTGGTATGCCTTCTTATATTCTTCAGAAGCTTGACTGGTTTGACTGGCAATATTCCTTGTTGAGTTTATTTTAGCATTAAAGTTCCGAGAAACCTCCACCAGCTTGTTTTTTGCCTGTGAAAGTTTAGCCTGGGCGGTGGGATATATTAGCGTTTTTGGATTTTGTTTTTCCATCCAACCAACTACAGCTATTTTTTTACTGAAGTCTTTTTTCCAGCTAGCTATAGCCTGACTCCACGCCTTCTTATTTTTTTCGTTACGTTTTTTTGATAATTTAGCAAAGGACTTGGATATGGAAACATTTGATTGGGCTAATACCTTTGCGCCAGCTAAAATTGCCGCCCGTTCTTTTTTTTCTTGCGCCAAAAGTAGCACTTTGTGCTCGCTGAGTTTCTTCTTTAAGAGCTCGTCATGAACTCCAACCTTTAAGGTAGTCTGGGAAGTAAGAGATCCCCCTTGTACGGAGACTTTGTAATCACCGTAAGGAAGGTCTTCGCTGG